>NZ_JAVRHP010000029.1:0-38041 GCF_031846505.1 Autumnicola edwardsiae | reverse complement strand
ACGCTGCAAAACTCCAATTAAACGCTCTGTGTCCCGCGGATGCAATCCTATAGAAGGTTCGTCCAGGATGTACATAGATCCTACAAGACTGCTGCCAAGGCTGGTCGCCAGGTTGATCCTTTGCGATTCCCCGCCAGACAAGGTATTGGATTTTCTGTTTAGAGTTAAATAGTCCAGGCCTACGTTGGAAAGGAACTGGAGTCGGTTCCGGATTTCTGTAAGTAGACGTTTTGCAATTTGTTCATCATACTGGTTGAGTTCCAGGTTATCAAAAAAGTTTCTCACCTTTTCCAGGGGTTTCTCGACCAGATCTGTAATATTTAATCCGTTAATTTTTACGTAATGTGCTTCAGGTCTTAATCTTTTTCCTTTACAGAGGGAACATTTTGTTTTACCCCGGTAGCGGGACAACATCACCCTATTCTGAATTTTATATGCCTTACTTTCAAGAAACTCAAAGAACTGATTAAGACCTTCAAAATACTGATTACCATTCCAGACCAGTGCCTTATGTTCTTCTGTTAATTCAAAATAAGGTTTATGAATAGGAAAGTCGAACTTATGAGAATTATTCACGAGCTGATCTCTATACCAGCTCATACTTTCACCTCTCCACGGAAAGATTGCGTTTTCGTAAACAGATAAGCCGGTGTTTGGAATTACCAGGTCTTCATCAATCCCAATAACGTCCCCGTAACCTTCACATTTTGGGCAGGCTCCGTAAGGATTATTAAAACTGAAAAGGTGCACATTGGGTTCCAGGAAAGACATTCCGTCAAGTTCAAATTTGTTGCTGAAGTGGCGCAGGTTTTTATCTGCTAAAGATTCAATAAAAAGCTCTCCTTTTCCTTCAAAAAAGGCCGTTTGTACAGCATCTGCAAGCCTGTTGTAGAAATCCTCTTCGTCCTTTGTAATAATCCGGTCCACAACTAACGAAATCTCTTCGGGCTTGACATTTTTTAACTCTGCTTCATCAATGCGCTTAACATCACTCCCAATTTTTATCCTGCTATATCCCTGTTGTGCAAGAACTTCGATCTTCTTTTTAAGGGATCTTCCTTTTTCAATATGAATAGGAGCAAGGAGCAGCAATTTTTCTCCTTCTTCAAAAGATTTAACATAGTTGATCACGTCTGTAACCGTATCTTTTTTCACTTCATTTCCGGAAACCGGAGAATAGGTTTTACCAATTCTGGCGAAAAGAAGTTTCAGGTAATCATATATTTCAGTAGAAGTCCCAACGGTAGATCTTGGATTGGTGGAATTTACTTTTTGCTCAATGGCTATTGCAGGCGCGATCCCTTTAATATAATCAACTTTTGGCTTGTTCAGTCGTCCTAGAAACTGGCGGGCATAAGAAGATAAACTTTCTACATACCGACGCTGTCCTTCGGCATAAAGAGTATCAAATGCGAGACTGGATTTTCCTGATCCGGAAAGTCCCGTAATGACCACTAATTTATTTCTGGGAATTACAACATTTATATTTTTGAGGTTGTGCAATTTTGCACCTTTTATGATGATATTTTGTTTTGGGTTAACCTTTGCAACGTCAATATTCATGGTCTCTTTTTCTAAAGTAAGAATGCAAAGGTACTTAATAACCCGCAGTGTAAAAAGCTGCTGAAATCTTATGGGAATGTTAAAGAATTAAAGTTTTATTTGTATTTCTCAACTTTATGTTACTATATTTGGCACTGTTGAACATAAACTATCACTACGCCTATAGCATACAGTTACTTCTAAAAATTTAATCTTAACCCCGGACCCCTTGCCCGGAATAAAAAGTAACTGTCATGAAGAACGTACAGATAACCGATGCTTATCTCGTAAGAGAATATATGCAGGGCGATGAACAGGCCCTCTCCAAATTAATTAATCGCCACCAGCACCGGATTTATAGTTTTATTTACTCCAAAGTTTTTGATAAAGATATTGCTGAAGATGTTTTTCAGGACACCTTCATTAAAGTTATCAATACCCTAAAACGAGGAAAGTACAACGAAGAAGGAAAATTTCTTCCATGGGTAATGCGTATTGCTCACAACCTTGTAATCGACCATTTTAGAAAGAATAAAAGGATGCCGAAGTTCGATAATAGCGGCGATTTTAATATTTTTTCGGTGTTGAGCGATGGAGATCTTAATGTTGAAAAACAAATTATAAAGGACCAGATCGAAAGCGATGTGCAGGAACTTATTAAAGAACTTCCCGAAGACCAGCTGGAAGTGCTTACCATGCGAATTTACAAAGACATGAGCTTTAAAGAAATTTCCGAACGCACGGGAGTAAGTATTAATACTGCTCTGGGACGTATGCGGTATGCCCTGATTAATCTGAGGAAAATTATCGAAAAACGTAACATAACTTTAACAAATTAACAGGCAATTTGCAGGAATCGGTTGCGTTATTATTTAAAACCAACGCAAAAGATTTACAAATGGGGAAACTTTACTTAAAAAACTCTTCGGAAGAAGGAAAATTGAAAAAAATAGCGCCAAAAGAAGAAACAATAGCTCTTCTTTTAAATTATTCTAAAGCGTTAAGTGTGATAGATGGAAAAATGAGGAAGTACGAATTGCTTCTGAATTAGATGGAACAAAAGACCTGTTTTTAGCCGACAGGTCTTTTTTAATTTTTATAAAGTGTTAGATAATTTATAGAAATTATTTGCTTTTTCTATGATACTCCTGTAGAACACTTTTTCGGCCAATAGTACGGGTAATTACATCCTTTTCAAGATCCCAGCCGCGTGCCGGTGAAAATTGCCTGCCATACCATATTATCTGGAGGTGAAGTTTGTTCCATAAATCCTTTGGGAACAATCTTTTTGCGTCCTTTTCTGTTTGTACCACGTTTTTTCCGTTGCTAAGGTTCCAGCGATACATAAGCCGGTGAATATGAGTGTCTACGGGAAATGCCGGAATATTAAAAGCCTGAGACATTACCACGCTCGCTGTTTTGTGCCCAACTGCAGGAAGCGCTTCCAGGGCTTCAAAATCTGCAGGAACTTCTCCGTTATATTTTTCAAGAAGAATTTCTGAAAGTCCGTGTATTCCTTTGGATTTCATAGGCGAAAGTCCCACAGGCTTTATAATTTCCCTTATTTCTTCTATAGAAAGTTTAACCATTTTTTGTGGTGTATCGGCTACCTGGAAGAGTAATGGTGTGATCTGGTTTACTCTAACATCGGTACTTTGTGCTGAAAGTAAAACGGCAATAAGTAAAGTATAGGGATCTTTATGGTCTAGCGGGATGGGAACTTCAGGATAAATTTCATTTAAAGTACGAATAACGAATTCTACCTTTTGCTGTTTGTTCATATTGTGTAATTTTAGGTAAAAATAAGAATTATGACAACATTAGAAGCAGGCGACAATGCGCCAGATTTTTCAGTAGAAGATCAGGACGGGAATTCCGTAAGTTTATCCGATTTTAAAGGTAAGAAACTTGTTCTTTTCTTTTATCCAAAAGCAAGTACGCCTGGATGTACTGCAGAGGCCTGTAATTTGCGGGACAACTGGAAACATTTTGAGAAGAACGGTTATGCTATTCTTGGCGTAAGTGGAGATTCCAAAAAGCGTCAGCAGAATTTTAAAAATAAATATGAATTACCTTTCCCGTTGCTGGCAGATGAGGATAAGGAAGTTATAAAAGCATACGGTGTCTGGGGTCCCAAGAAATTTATGGGAAAAGAATACGAAGGAATTCATCGTACCACGTTTATAATTGACGAAAATGGGCAAATTGAAGAGGTCATTAAAAAAGTAAAAACAAAAGAGCATGCTGCTCAAATCCTTTAGAAAATTATGAGTTACTGGTGCGCTGATTTTTGGTGCATTAGTGACTGTTTTCTATTCTGAATTTTGAATTCCCATAGAATGAAGAAAAAAGAACCAAGAACCTAGACCGCTGCGCTGCAGGAAAAAAGACATCTGATCATGCGCCGGTCGATGCGACTGAAAACTGAGAAACAAGAAGCAAGACCGCTTCGCTAAAAGATTTTTCTGCGAAAATCAGCGAAATCGGCGGGAGAAATTTGGCTTTACCAACTTCATTCCAGGTCGAAATTTGACATTTTAAGGCTGCCTTCGATTTTAACCTGAAACCTGAAACTTTGAAACGACATCCGATAAATAACAACTGAGAACAAACGGGAAAAAAGAACCAAGACCGCTGTGCTGCAGGAAAAAAGATATTCAATTATGCTCTGCTCGACGCTATATGCCGAAAATTGCCATTTTAAGGCTGCCATTCAATTTTAACTTGAAACCTGAAACCTGAATTTTGACTAACAACCGAGAACCCACAACAAAATAGAAACAAGAAGCAGGAGACAAGAAAATTACACTGAAATTTCCAACTTAATCACTTCTTTTAGCAGAAACTATAGTAGCCGTATCCTCACAATTTTCGATTTGAAGCTCCAGTTCGCCAGATTCGGTTTCTCCCATTATTACGTAAAGGTTGCAGGGTGTACGATCTGTATCGCTTTTGCTAAAATCCACATCTCCTTCATCTAAAATAGTTGAAACTACAGCCGTGTCTATGCTGTTATTGGAAAAATAAGACAGGGCTTCATTAGAAAAGTTTCTATCCTTTATCCTGATATTTTTCAGGACGCGTGCAGTGGGGGAGTAGTCACAGGAAGCTTTTTTTCCTCCCAGGAAAAACATTAAAATAATAATTCCCAATACCAGGCCGAAGCCGTAATAACCTAAACGATGCGCTAATTTCATTTAAAAATAAATATGCGCAAAAGTATTAAACTTCAGCGAGAAAATATCGAAAAGCATTGGGTTTAAAAAAGACCAAGCTATCTTATACTACATCTTTCTGCAAGGACTTTTTTTGACTTTGTAGATCAAAATTTTTTGTGAATCCTGAAGGTAGTGAATCGTTTTCTGAATCAGTCCAGGCGCACTTTATTAACCGGACAAGAATATCAGAAAATAAGAAGATTAATATCCCTGTAAGTTAGATCAAACCAGTCTGCTATAGATTTATTTGTCAAAATTCCGTGGTAAAAATAGAGACCGCTTCGCAGTCCTTTATCGAAACGCAATGTATTCTCCAGGCCACCCTCTTCAGCAATATGAAGTAAATAAGGAGTGAAAATATTGCTTATTGATAAAGAAGAAGTGCGTGCATACCGGGAAGGAATATTGGGAACGCAGTAATGAATAACATTGTGCTTTTCAAAAATGGGATTGTCGTGAGAAGTAATTTCGCTGGTTTCCACGCAACCTCCCATATCTATACTCACATCTATAATCACAGCACCACGCTTCATAGTAGACACCATATCCTCGGTAATCAATACCGGCGACCGGTTTTTTCCGCGAACGGCACCTATTAAAACATCGCAGCGCTTAAGGGCTTTGCTTAAATTTTTTGGCTGGATGGTAGAGGTGTAAAACGGTTGTCCCAGGCTGGATTGGATACTTCTTAACCTGGTAAGGGAACTGTCAAAAACTTTTACACTTGCGCCAAGTCCCAGGGCAGATCTGGTGGCGAATTCCCCCACCGTTCCTGCGCCAAGAATTACTACTTCTATAGGAGGAACGCCGCTTATGTTCCCAAACATGAGCCCGTTACCTCTGGCATGGTTACTCATTATTTCTGAAGCAATAAGAACAGAAGCGGTACCTGCAATTTCGCTGAGTGCCTTAACAATTGGGTAGCTGCCATCCTCATCCCGGATGAATTCAAATCCTAGGGCAGTGATACGCTTGGAAGCCAGTTTCTGAAAATATTCCTTGCACTGGGTCTTTAACTGAAGCGCCGAAATAAGCGTAGTTTGCGGATTGATCATTTCCAGCTCCTCCATAGAAGGTGGCTCCATCTTTAAAATGGTGGGGCAGGAAAAAACCTTCTTTGTATCCCGGGTAATTTCGGCACCGGCGTTAGAATAATCTCTGTCGCTAAAGCGGGCAAGGCTTCCCGCGCCAGATTCCATAAGTACCCTGTGCCCGTTAGAGGTGATCGCGGCAACCGCGTCGGGACTAAGGCACACCCGTTTTTCCTGATAAGAAGTTTCTTTGGGAATACCAATAAAAAGTTCTCCCTTATTCCTGTGAATTTCAAGCATTTCTTCCTGCGGAATGAGTTGCTCTTTTGTAAAAGGGGAAACCTGCTGGGCCATACGTATAGTGTACTAAATATTAAGTACGACTAATTTAAGAAAATTAATAAGAAGAAGCTGTACTAGAGTTTGCGGTAATAATCTTCCATAGCAATGTCCTGTTCTCCCGCCATATCTTCTTCTGCTTCCTGCTGAAAAGATTTTATCTCCCTCCTGTCACGATCAGAAACGTTGGAGAAAACAGAGATTTCCGTTTCTTCCAGTTCGCTAAGACTGTCCAAACCATAAATGCGATCGAAAATTTTAACTCTTACCAGATAAACTATAGAAAGAATAGCAATAAAAAAAGGAGCGAGATAAATAAGCCCGTTAACATCCATAAGAAATTCACTTTCTAAATAAACGTCAGCATAAAAAGTTCCAACTATTTGGTAAGTATACATAGCAATCGGAATAAGAATTACATGGTACCACCAGTGTTTACAGGTAAAAAACCATATAAGCAAAAGGAAGAGAGGTGTTATTTTCCCTAAGTAAGTCCAAGCCGCAGTAAGAACGTCCTGGTAATATTTACTTTCATAGGTAAAAAAAGAATTTTCCCAAACAGGAGTGCTTGGGAAAATTTCATATAAATAAAAAATATAAGGTGAAAGCGCTATAGAGATAGCTATAATACTACCCACAAGGAGGAACCCGGATGAGCCTTTTGTCGACGGCTTGTGTTTTGATGACTTCTTTATCATTTTCTTTATCTGTAGTTGAAGTTACAAAAAAGCTTGCTCCAAAAATTGCTGCTGCGAATAATACTGCTTTGATTTTCATATTTGTAGATTTTAAAAATTTGTATTTCGTTTTTGTTTCTGATACAAACCTATAAAAATCTTAACCCGCTACTAACAAATATATTAGTTGTACTTTTGCAGCCTTTTTCACAGCATAAAAATGCTCACTTTTGAAAAATTTTCTTTCCAAAAGTAAGTTAAACTTATTTTAATTTTCGTTCAGATGCGAAAAATTATTCCCTGAACTTAAAATATTTTTCGATATGTAACTTTTTTCTTACATCACAATTTTTCCAAATTCCCGCTTTTTTCTAGTTTTTTTAACATAGTTTTAACAATCTTAAATCCGTGTTTTTTATCAAAATTTCCACTTTTTGGGAATTTTCATCTAGAAAACTCTCTATTTTTTGTGGCCATTCGATAAATTTCCATGCAGAGGCATCCAAATAATCTTCAATACCCATATCCAAAGCTTCAGCTTTAGAATTTATTCTGTAAAAATCAAAATGATAAATAGGTCCCTCTGGTGTGAGGTATTCATTAACCAGGGAAAAGGTGGGACTGGAGGCAGACTCTTCAGCGCCCAGTGCGCTTACGAGAGCCCGGATTAAAGTAGTTTTACCGGCTCCCATCTCGCCATAAAAAAGCAGAGTCTTGCTTTTTGTATGCTCTAGGATATGATTAACAGCCATATCCAGTTGGTCCAGATCGTAGGTTAACGACATTCAATTTTTAGATTTAAGGGATGATAAAGATATGTAATTATTTGAAATAAATTACATATTACTGAAAATCAGATTAATAGACTTATGTGAAAATGCCTTTTATCGATAAAAAGATGCTTTTTATCGATTATATTTTATTTTGGAGACAAAACTATGTAGGGGATAACCATCTCTTCCAGGGAAACCCCACCGTGTTGGTAAGTGTTCCGGTAGTAACCTACATAATGGTTAAAGTTGTTGGGATAGGCGAAGAATAAATCCCCCTTGGCAAAAATAAATGAGCTGCTCATATTTAATGTAGGAAGATGGACCGTCTTAGGGTTGGCAGCTTCCAGTACTTCTTTCTTTTCGTAGGTAAGGCTTTTCCCGGTTTTGTACCTTAAATTAAGGCTTGTTTCTTTATCTCCTATTACCTTAGAGGGGTGCTTCACATTTATAGTACCATGATCTGTGGTGATAATCAATTTAAAGCCAAGTTGCTGCGCCTGCTGGATAATCTCCAGGAGCGGGGAATTCCTGAACCAGCTGTGCGTTAGAGAACGGTAGGATTTATCATTAGAAGCTAATTCTTTTATTACTTCCATCTCGGTCTTGGAGTGGGACAGCATGTCTACAAAATTGTAAACTACCACAGTAAAATCATTATTTTTTTGAGATTTAAAATTTTCTACCAGCTTTTTTCCCGCTTTTAAATTGCTTATTTTATGGTAAGCAAAAGTAAAATCCAACCCCAGCCTTTTCATTTGCTCCTGCAGAAAGTTTTCTTCATACAGGTTTTTTCCGCCTTCATCGGTATCATTTTTCCAGTACTTCGGGAATAGCTTTTCCATTTCGCTTGGCATAAGCCCCGAGAAGATTGCATTGCGTGCATATTGTGTAGCTGTTGGTAGTATGCTGAAATAAGCCGATTCTTTTTCTTTTTTATAGAAAGTGTTTACCACAGGTTCAAAAGCTTTCCACTGGTCGTACCTGAGGTTATCTACAACTACCAATAAAGTTGGTTGCTCTTTATTAATTTCAGGAACTATTTGCTTCTTAAAAAGTGTGTGGGACATTACGGGAGCGTCGGCATCCCGGTCAAACCAGGAAGCGTAATTTTTTTCAATAAATTTACAGAACTGGGTGTTTGCTTCCTGTTTTTGCGATTCTAAAATCTCGAACATGCTGCTGTCTTCAATGGTTTCCAGCTGAAGTTCCCAGTAAATAAGCCGCTGATAAAGCTCTGCCCATTCTTCATAAGAATTTACCTGGGACATTTCCATAGCAATTTTTCTAAACTCCTGCTGATAGTTTGAAGTGGTTTTTTCAGAAATTAACCGGGAGTGGTCCAGGTTCTTTTTAATACTAAGCAGGATCTGGTTGGGGTTTACCGGTTTTATAAGGTAATCGGCAATTTTAGAACCAATGGCTTCTTCCATAATGTACTCTTCTTCGCTCTTGGTAATCATCACAACAGGAAGATTTTCGCGTTTTTCTTTAATTTCCGAAAGAGTTTCCAATCCGGTAAGGCCGGGCATATTTTCATCCAGAAAAACAATATCAAAACTTTCTTCTTCTATTTTCTCCAAAGCTTCGGTACCACTTTTACAGGTTGTCACGGCATAATTTCGCGATTCAAGAAAAATAATGTGGGGCTTCAGCAAATCAATTTCATCGTCTACCCAAAGTATGTTGATATTATTCATAGGTCTAAAATTATAAGCCATAGCAAAATTTTATTCGGCATATATGGCTTTTAGGTTGAACAGAGGCCCTTTATGGACTTCAATATGTATATTTGTTTTAATTAAATTTTTAAGCTTGGCTTCACAAAACAAACTCAAATTATTAAACGATCCAATTTACGGATTTATTACTGTTCCCAGTCAGCAGATATTCAACATTATTGAACATCCATACTTTCAAAGACTACGCAGAATTTCCCAAATGGGGCTTTCATATCTCGTGTATCCAGGTGCCAATCATACCAGGTTTCATCATGCGCTCGGCTGCCTTCATTTAATGCAAAAAGCCGTTCAAATCCTTATATATAAAGGTGTTGAAATTTCTTCGGAAGAAGAACAAGCTCTTTATGTCGCTATTTTATTACATGATATTGGTCACGGTCCTTTTTCTCATGCGATGGAACATAGTATCGTGGAAGGGGTGGATCACGAATGTATTTCGCTGCTTTTTATGGAGGAGCTTAATAAAAACTTTAACCAGGATTTAACGCTTGCCATAAATATGTTTAAGGGCAGTTATCACCGCAGGTTTATGAACCAGTTAATTTCCAGCCAAATGGATATGGACCGGCTGGATTACCTTAAAAGGGACAGTTTTTACACCGGTGCTGCAGAAGGGAATATTAATAGTGAACGTCTTATCACGATGCTGAATGTGGTGAACGATGAGTTGGTTGTTGAGGAAAAAGGTATTTATTCCGTAGAAAAATTTTTGGTGGCCCGGCGGTTAATGTACTGGCAGGTTTATCTTCATAAAACAAGCCTTGTTGCCGAGCAGTTGCTTATTAGGGTTTTAAGAAGGGCGAAGGAATTAATAGATGAAGGGAAAAAAATAAAGTCCAGTACAGCTTTAAGTTACTTCCTGCACAATAAAGTGCAAAAAGAAGATTTTAATACTGAAGTTTTAGGCATTTTCTCCAGGCTTGATGATTATGACGTGGTGAGTGCCATGAAAGAATGGGTGGATTGTGATGATTTTGTATTGCGTAATTTGTGCCGAATGATCATTAACCGGGATCTGTTAAAGGTGAAAATTAAAAAGAAGAAGCCGGACGAAAAGAAGATGCAAAAGCACAGGGAAAACCTTCAGCAGAAATATGATATTTTAGAAAAAGAAGCTGATTATTTTGTCTTTAGCGGGGAAATTACCAACCTGGCTTATAAGAAAGAAAATAACGCAATTAACATTCTGCATAAAAACGGCAAGATCAACGATGTTGTTAAAGTTTCGGACCAGCTTAACCTAAAAGCACTCTCAAAAACAGTGGTGAAATATTATATCTGTTATCCTAAGTCCAAAGATTGAAGCATTTTTTTTACTTTTGCCAGAATGAAGTTTACAGCAGCACAAATAGCAGAAATTCTGGAAGGCACAGTTGTAGGGAATCCCGAAGCTGAAGTCTCAGAACTGGCAAAAATCGAAGAAGGCTCTGAGGGTTCCCTTACCTTTTTAAGCAATCCTAAATACACATCTTATATATATAAGACAAATGCTTCTATTACTATAGTAAATAGTAATTTTGAAATAGAGCAGCCTATAACAACCACGCTTATTAAAGTAAAGGATGCCTATAAGGCATTTTCTACACTCCTGGAATATTACAATCAAATTAAATTGAACAAAAGCGGGATTGAACAACCGAGTTTTGTTGCTGAAAGTGTCAAATATGGGGAAGAGCTCTACCTGGGCGCGTTCTCATACATTGGCGAAAATGTGATAATTGGAGACAATGTTAAGATCTATCCTAATGTTTATATTGGTGATAATGTGATAATTGGCAATAACGTGACCTTATTTGCAGGGGTTAAAATTTATTCAGAAACGCTTATAGGGAACAACTGTGTTATTCATGGGGGAGCAATAATTGGTGCCGACGGCTTCGGTTTTAGCCCTGGCGAAGGTGGGGTATATTCAAAAGTGCCCCAAATAGGGAATGTGGTTATTGAGGATAACGTAGATGTTGGTGCTGCAACGACTATAGATAGAGCAACCTTGGGATCTACCATCTTAAGAAAGGGTGTAAAGCTGGATAACCAGATCCAGATCGCCCATAACGTCGAAATTGGCCAAAATACAGCTATCGCTGCCCAAACGGGAATTGCGGGTTCTACTAAAATTGGCGAAAATTGCCTTATTGGGGGGCAGGTTGGGATTTCCGGACATCTCACAATCGGAAACCGGGTGAAGATCCAGGCACAGTCCGGCGTTGGAAGAAACATTAAAGATGACGAAATGTTGCAGGGTTCTCCTGCTTTAGCTTACAGCAATTATAATAAATCTTATATACACTTTAAAAATCTATCTCAAACTGTAGATAAACTTAACCAACTGGAAAAAAAACTAAACAATAATGGCTGAAAAAGTGTCAAAACAAAGGACCATTGATAATGAAGTTTCGTTGAACGGTGTAGGACTTCATACAGGGCAGGAGGTAACGCTAACCTTTAAGCCCGCCCCCGAAAATACAGGCTTTGTTTTTAAAAGGACTGATGTTGAAGGCAGTCCTCTTATTGAAGCAGATGTGAATTATGTGGTAAATACCAAGCGAGGTACCAACCTGGAAAAAAATGGCGTAAGCATCCAAACCTCAGAACATGTTCTTGCAGCCTGCGTTGGACTGGATATCGATAACCTGATTATTGAATTAAATGCTTCAGAACCTCCTATTATGGATGGTTCTTCAAAGTTTTTTGTAGAAGCTTTGGAAAAGGCGGGAATTGTAGAGCAGGAGGAAAAAAGGGACGAATATGTAGTGAATGAAGTGATCTGCTATCGGGATGAAGACTCCGGTAGTGAGCTTATTATTATGCCCGCTGAAGAATACCAGGTAACCACTATGGTAGACTTTGGCACTAAAGTTCTCGGCACCCAGAATGCGTCTATTTCCAGCTTGTCTGAGTTTAAAAATGAAATTTCCAACGCGAGGACCTTCAGTTTTCTACACGAACTTGAAGCTTTGCTTCAGCATGGTTTAATAAAAGGAGGTGATTTAAATAATGCCATTGTATATGTAGACAAGGAGATTGGGGAAGACACGCTTCAGAAGTTAAGAGAAGTATTTAAAAGAGATAAAATTGCTGTTAAACCCAACGGCATTTTAGATAACCTTACGTTGCATTATCCAAATGAGGCAGCCAGGCATAAATTACTGGATGTTTTAGGGGATTTGGCACTGGTGGGCACAAGAATTCGCGGTAAGGTAATCGCTAATAAACCCGGCCATTTTGTAAACACCCAATTTGCTAAAAAACTGGCTAAAAAGATCAAGGAAGAAAAGAGGAACAAGGTTCCTAAAATTGATCCGGACCAGAAGCCTCTTATGGATGTTACCGACATTATGGATACTTTACCACATAGACCTCCGTTCTTATTGGTAGATAAAATTTATGAACTTACCACTACCTCTGTAATAGGAATGAAGAATGTGACGATGAACGAACCATTTTTTGTTGGCCACTTTCCGGGAAAACCGGTAATGCCAGGTGTACTCCAGGTAGAAGCCATGGCGCAAACAGGAGGAATTCTGGCGTTAAAATCAGTTCCCGATCCGGAAAATTATCTAACTTACTTTATGAAGATCGATAATGTACGTTTTAAGCAGCAAGTTGTTCCGGGGGATACACTTATTTTTAAACTGGAACTTTTGGCACCCATCCGTCGCGGAATTTGCCAAATGCAGGGCTACGCTTACGTGAACGGTAAAATTGCCACAGAAGCTATTCTAATGGCGCAAATTGTAAAAACAAAATAATTATGAACCAACCTTTAGCATACGTTCATCCTGGAGCTAAAATTGCCAAGAATGTGGTTATAGAACCTTTTACAACTATTCATAATAATGTTGTAATTGGCGAAGGAACCTGGATTGGTTCGAATGTCACTATAATGGAAGGTGCCCGTATTGGTAAAAACTGCAATATTTTTCCCGGGGCAGTAATCTCAGCTATTCCGCAGGATAAAAAATTTAATGATGAGGACACGTTAACCGAAATTGGAGATCATACCACAATAAGGGAGTGCGTTACCATTAATCGTGGTACTTCTGACAGGATGAAGACCGTAATTGGAAAAAATTGCTGGATCATGGCTTATTGCCATATTGCACACGATTGTATTGTTGGTGATAATTGCATTTTTTCCAATAACAGTACTCTGGCGGGGCACATCAACGTTGGAGAGTATGTAATACTTGCGGGGATGACGGCAATTCAGCAGTTTTGCAGTATTGGGAATCATGCTTTTGTTACTGGTGGCTCTTTGGTAAGGAAAGATGTACCACCTTTTGTAAAAGCGGGAAGGGAACCTTTATCTTTCGTGGGGATTAATTCTATTGGGTTAAGAAGAAGAGGCTTTACTACAGATAAAATTCGGGAAGTTCAGGATATTTACAGGATCCTTTACCAGAAAAATTATAATAACACCCAGGCGGTAGCTATTATTGAAGCAGAAATGCAGGCTAGCGCAGAGCGAGACGAAATATTAGAATTTATTAAAAACTCACAACGAGGTATCATGAAAGGATACTTCAGTTCAAACTAATTTTAAAAATGGCAAGTACTAGTGATATCAGGAAAGGATTATGTATTCGATACAATCACGATATATTTAAAATAACAGAATTTTTACATGTAAAACCGGGAAAAGGTCCGGCTTTCGTTCGCACAAAATTAAAGAGTGTAACTACTGGTAAAGTAATAGACAATACTTTTTCAGCAGGACATAAAATTGAAGATGTGCGGGTAGAAACACATAAATTTCAGTTTTTATACCAGGATGGCGAATTTTACCACTTCATGAATGTAGAAGATTACACGCAAATACGCCTTACCGAAAATGCACTGGATATGCCAAATCTTCTAAAAGAAGGTGAAGTTGTTACGGTCTTGATCAATACAGAAGATAATGCGCCACTTTCTGTAGAAATGCCGGCCAGTGTAGTGTTGGAAGTCACACATACAGAGCCGGGTGTTAAAGGGAACACAGCCACAAATGCCACTAAACCGGCCACTTTAGAAACCGGTGCCGAGGTAAACGTTCCGTTGTTTATAAATGAAGGAGATAAAATAAAAGTGGAAACTGAGAAAGGAACTTACAAGGAACGAATGAAGGAATAGGTTGTAGTGGAGAGTGAGAATTGAAGAATGAAGAAAATAAAAATTTTTAATTTTAAGTTTTGAATTTTTAATTAACCTGCCGTCCGGGATTATTTGTTTAGTCTGACAAATCATATTCTTGGATTCCTGACGAAAAATGTAAGTTTCTTCTGCGCTTATCTGCGTAATCCGCGGGAAAAAAGGGGAAAGTGGAGAGGTGTATAAGATGTAGAATTTAGAGTTTAGAATTCAGAATTTAGAATTTAAAATAATTGTCCACAGTCTATCGTCCAGTGTCTAAAGACTAAGAAATGAAATTTCAGCAAAAACATACATTAAAACAAATTGCTACAATTCTCTCCTGTAGATATGTGGGAGATGAAAATTTTCCGGTAGAGGGAATGAATGAAATTCATGTAGTAACACCGGGTGACATTGTTTTTGTAGATCATCCCAAATATTACGAGAAGGCATTAAATTCTGCAGCAACTATTGTACTTATTAACAAAGAAGTGGACTGCCCTGAAGGAAAAGCATTGCTGATTTCAGATGATCCTTTCAGGGATTTTAATAAACTCACCGATTATTTCAGGCCTTTTCAGAAGTCTGAAAAAAATATTTCTCCTTCAGCTAAAATCGGGGAGAATACCATTATTCAGCCGAATGTTTTTATAGGAAATAATGTTGTAGTTGGCGATAATTGCCTTATTCATAGCAATGTTAGTATTTACGATAATGCAGTAATCGGGAATAATGTAACTATACATTCCGGAACTGTATTGGGAGGCGATGCATTCTATTATAAAAACCGTCCTGAAGGCTTCGATAAGTTAAAATCGGGCGGAAGGGTAGTTATAAAAAACAATGTGGACATTGGTGCAAATTGCACGATAGACAAAGGAGTAACCGGAGATACCACGATTGGCGAGGGCACAAAACTGGATAACCTTATCCAGATTGGCCACGATACTGTGATCGGGCAAAGATGCCTTATCGCATCACAGGTGGGGATTGCCGGGGCAGTAATAATTGAAGATGAAGTTACTGTTTGGGGCCAGGTGGGAATGCGCAGTGGCATTGTAGTAAAAAAAGGAGGAGTTTTAATGGGAAAGGCCGGTATCACCAAATCTACACAAGAAGGAAAAACCTATACCGGAAATCCTGCTATGGAAGCCAGGGCAAAATTAAAAGAGTTGGCACTTTTACGACAATTACCTAACTTGATCGCCAAATTAAAATAGCGGATATGAGCATACAGGAAAAAGAAATAATCGAAAAATTCTACGAATGTTTTTATACAGATCCTGATGTAGCAAAAAAGTACCTCCATCCTGAGGTCGAACTATCCTGGAATAGCAGTACAGGCCTGCGATTAATGAATTTTGAAGATATTGCTGCGTTTGCTGCAGAAATGGCCAGTTCTTATGAATTTTTAAGAATAGAAATTAAAAATGTTCTTCAGGAAGGCCACCAGGTCGTTATCGATTTCACTTACCATGGAAATACTATCGAGAACCCCGATGAAGAAATTCCGATCGCGCATTTTATGGCCATATGGGAATTAAGGAACGATAAATTATATAAAGGTCACCAATTTAGTCAGCTGGCAGATTAGCTTTATCTATTTTTTTAGCTTCAGCTGAAATCTTTCCTTTTATTTTTCAGGATTAATTGTAGTAGGATACTGCTGTTCAGCAAGCTTTAGACAGGATGTCGAAAATTGCCATTTTTGGCAGTATCTTTAAGCTGTTTAAATTTTCGGCTCATTTTCAGAACTAATTAAGTAGTACCTGCCGCTCAACTTCTGTCAATAAACTTTCTAAAAGGCTTTAAACTTTATTTTTAAAAACTTACTTTTGTTATCGCAAAAATCAATACATATTTATGAGCGTTTTAGTAAATAAAGATTCAAAGATAATCGTGCAGGGGTTTACCGGAAGTGAAGGTACTTTTCATGCAGAACAAATGATAGAATACGGAACTAATGTTGTTGGTGGTGTAACTCCCGGAAAAGGGGGTAGTAAACACCTTGACAAACCTGTTTTTAATACAGTTTCTGAAGCTGTGGAAAAAGTAGGAGCAGATGTTTCAATCATTTTTGTGCCACCGGCATTCGCTGCAGATGCTATTATGGAAGCTGCAGATGCGGGAATTAAGGTGATTATTACAATTACTGAAGGAATTCCGGTTGCCGATATGGTGAAAGCTTCAGAATATATAAAACATAAAGATTGCCGTTTAATTGGCCCTAACTGTCCCGGAGTAATCACTCCCGGAGAAGCAAAAGTAGGGATCATGCCTGGATTTGTCTTCAAAAAAGGAAAAGTAGGAATCGTTTCAAAATCTGGGACACTTACTTATGAAGCAGCAGATCAGGTTGTAAAACAAGGTCTGGGAATCACTACAGCCATTGGTATTGGCGGAGATCCAATCATTGGAACTACCACAAAAGAAGCTGTGGAGTTATTGATGAACGACGATGAAACAGAATGTATTGTAATGATTGGTGAGATTGGTGGACAATTGGAAGCCGATGCTGCTCAGTGGGTAAAAGCAAACGGAAATAAAAAGCCTGTTATAGGATTTATAGCCGGGGAAACTGCACCTGCAGGAAGAACAATGGGCCACGCCGGAGCTATCGTTGGAGGTAGTGAAGATACTGCACAGGCTAAAAAAGCTATTTTAAAAGAGAACGGAATTCACGTTGTGGATTCCCCTGCTGAAATTGGTAAAAAAGTAGCTGAGGTTTTAAACGGCTAAATATTAATATAAAAAGCTTATCCTTCTGGAATTATCCCAACTGGTAATTTCAGAAGGATTTTTCATTTCTTACCTTTTTGGTTTTGCTATATTTGAGCTACAATACAATCTAAGCAATTAATTTATGAAATTATTAGAAGGAAAAAATGCGATAATTACAGGTGGAAGCCGCGGAATCGGTAGAGGAATAGCTAAAGTTTTTGCAGAACACGGTGCTAATGTTGCTTTTACGTATGCCTCTTCAGCACAAGCTGCCGAAGAGCTGGAAAAAGAATTATCGGGAATGGGAATCAAAGCCAAAGGATATAAATCCAACGCTGCCAGTTTTGAGGAAGCTCAGGAATTAATAAAGAATGTTGCTGAAGATTTTGGTGCCATAGACGTGCTTGTTAACAACGCGGGGATTACCAAAGATAATTTGCTTATGCGAATGAGTGAAGAAGATTTTGACCAGGTAATCGAGGTGAACCTGAAGTCAATTTTTAATATGACGAAAGCTATTCAGCGTACCATGCTTAAGCAAAGAAGCGGCAGTATTATTAATATGAGTTCAGTGGTTGGAGTTAAAGGAAATGCCGGTCAGGCGAATTATGCAGCTTCCAAAGCGGGAATAATAGGTTTCTCCAAATCTATGGCTCTGGAACTTGGTTCAAGAAATATTCGCACTAACGTTATCGCGCCGGGATTCATTGAAACTGAAATGACTGAAAAACTGGACGAGAAAACTGTAGAGGGCTGGAGAGATTCCATTCCGCTAAAAAGAGGTGGTACACCGGAAGATATCGCCAATGCCTGCGTATTTTTAGGAAGCGACCTTAGTACGTACGTGACAGGACAGGTACTGCATGTAAACGGCGGAATGCTAACTTAGGAGGTTAGAAATTAGAGGTGCGAAGTACGAGGTTAGAAATCTAAGATCAAGGAAACTCTTAGCTATATTTTTTCCTTTTTAACCCTACATCAGGTGTTTCAGACTTCATCGGTTTTTCACTTCTAACTTCTAATCTCCTACTTCTAATCCCGTATTCCGTAGTTCTACCTTCTAACTTCGTATCTCATACCTCTTACTTCCAATGGAAATAAGCACTATTTTATTTATAGCCCTGGCTGCGATCTTCGCGCTGGGGTTTGCTTTTTTTCAATATCTCTTTAGGAATAATAAAAGAACCAGAAACAATTATATTTTTTTTTCGCTCCGCTTTTTGTCGGTTTTTATATTGCTGCTCCTGCTTATTAATCCGGAAATTTCCTCAACTACTTACGAACTCGAAAAGGCCAACCTGGTGCTGGCAGTAGACGATTCGGAATCTATTGCACATTTGGAGCAGGCTGATACGGTGCGGGCTATCGTTCAGCAGATCGAGCAAAACGAAGATATTCAGGAGCGGTTTAATGTGCAGCAAGTCGGTTTTGGGCAACAACTCTCTACAGGTGGTAACTTGTCTTTTGAAGCGCCTCAAACCGATATTTCCGCAGCGCTAAATCAGATTAATAAATTATACCGCAGGGAAAATACTGCAATGGTTTTAATTTCAGATGGCAATCAGACTATAGGTCGGGATTATCAATATTTTAAAGCTGGCGATAACTCTTCCATTTTTCCGATGGTTGTTGGGGATACGGCGCGGTATTCAGATTTGCAATTATCGAACTTAAATGTGAATCGCTATGCATTTTTGAACAATCAATTTCCTGTAGAGGCTATTGTTAACTACACCGGCGAAGAAAATGTTTCTACAAATTTTATAATCCGGTCTGGGGAGAATATTATTTATTCTGAAGAAGTTGAATTTAGTGAAGCTCAGAATTCTGCAATTTTCAATACGACATTGGCCGCTTCGCAACTTGGAGTGCTGACTTATGAAGCTGAAATTGTTCCTCTGGAAAATGAAAAGAATAAAGGCAATAATGCTGAAAAATTTGCTGTAGAAGTTATAGATGAAAGAACCAATGTTATAATTCTTTCTGCAATTGCACATCCCGATCTTGGTGCCCTAAAAAAGTCGATCGAATCTAACGAACAACGGCAGGCAATTATTAAATATATTGATTCTGGTAATTTACAATTAGAAGATTATCAATTAATTATAATTTATCAGCCAAATAATAGCTTTAAGTCAATATTTGAAGAAATTCAGCAAAAAAATTTAAACTCTTTTCTGGTGACAGGAACAAAAACTGACTGGAATTTCCTTAATATGGTTCAGGAGCATTTTCAGAAAGATGCATCTTTTCAGGAACTGGACATTTTTCCTTTTATAAATAACAACTTCAATAAATTTCAGTTTAAAGATATTGGTTTTGAAGATTTTCCTCCCTTGCAGGACAACTTTGGCAGTATAGAATTTTTAAATAATTCATTTAATATACTTTTGTTTCAGCAAATAGAAGGAATAGAAACAGAGCAACCTTTACTGGCTGTTTCAGATAAAAATTCTTCAAAACAAGGGGTTTTGTTTGGTGAGAATATCTGGAAATGGCGTTCACAATCCTACCTGGAAAATGGCAATTTTCGGCAATTTGACGACTTTTTAGGAAAAATAATTCAGAATTTATCTTCTAAGACAAGAAATGATCGCTTAACAGTGGATTATGAAACTTTTTACTACGGAAATAACAGCATAGCCATTTCTGCTCAATATTTTGATGAGAATTATGAGTTTGATCCACGAGCAAGAATGGAAATTCAGCTTAAAAATGAGGAAACCGAAGAAATTCTTGAATTTCCGTTATTGCTAAGGAATAACCATTATGAAGTTGACCTGGGGAATATCGAAGCTGGAGAATATTCTTTTAAAATAAAGGCTGAAAATTCAACAATTTCAGAAAACGGAGGCTTCACAGTTATAGATTTTGATGTAGAACAGCAATTTATTTCAGCAGATATTGAAAAGCTGCGTGCTTTGGCCGGAAATAATAATACAGCGCTTTATTTTCCTAATTTTGCAGAAGAATTGATTCAGGATCTTCTGGAGGATAAACGTTTTCTTCCGGTGCAAAAAAGCCGTGAAAAAACAGTACCTTTGATCGATTGGTATTTACTACTGTTTCTGCTGGTTTCACTGCTTGCAGCGGAGTGGTTTTATAGAAAATATACCGGTTTAATTTAAATAAATCTTCGCTATGGAAAAATCGCTTAAAAATCAGGTTGCATTGGTTACAGGAGCAAGTTCTGGCCTTGGGAAAAGTGTTGCTATTTATCTTGCAAGGGCAGGAGCGAAAGTTGCAGTGAATTATCACAGTGATGAAGAAGGAGCCAAAGATACTGTAGAAACTATTAAAAAAGAAGGTGGCGAAGCTTTTGCACACCGGGCAGATGTTGGCGACGAAGCCGAGGTAGAGGGAATGTTTGAGAAAGTCTTTGATACTTATGAGAATTTGGATATCCTGATAAGTAATGCCGGCATCCAGAAAGATGCACCTTTGGACGAAATGACTTTAAAGGATTGGGAGCTTGTTATAAAGACCAATTTGACCGGAGCTTTTCTTTGTTCCAGGGCCGCGGTACGATATTTTTTGAAACGTGGAGTTGTAGAAGGGGTAAGCAAATCTGCCGGAAAAGTAATTTTTATGAGTTCTGTTCATCAGGAAATTCCGTGGGCAGGCCATATCAATTACGCTGCAGCCAAAGGCGGACTTACAGAATTTATGCGAACACTTTCTCAGGAGGTGGCAAATAAACTTATACGTGTGAACAGCGTGGCTCCCGGAGCTATAAAAACTGCTATTAACGAAGATGTATGGAAGGATGAAAAGCAGGTGAAAGAGCTGCTGAAACTTATCCCGTACAATCGATTAGGAGAACCCGAAGATGTTTCTGAAGTTGTGCTTTGGCTGGCTTCAGATAAATCTGAATATGTAAATGGTACCACCATTTTTGTGGATGGCGGTATGTCACTTTATCCCGGTTTTATCGGGAATGGTTAAACACAAAAATTTTTAAATCAAATTAAAAGAATGGAAAGATTACCGAAAATTGCAATTCCCGCATTTATTGTTGCCGTATTTTTAATAATTCTTATAGCAAAGTCTGCGGTCACCGTAGAATCCGGGGAAGCCGGAGTTTTGTATAAAACCTTTGGCGGCGGTGTGGTTACCGATGAGCCTCCTTTAGGTGAAGGTTTTCATGTTGTAGCCCCGTGGAACGAAGTTTTTATCTATGAAGTGCGCCAGCAATCCTTAGATGAAAAAATGCAAGTTTTATCCTCCAATGGCCTGGAGATTAAATTAGATGCTTCAGTTTGGTTTCAGCCGGAATATAGCGCCCTGGGAAAACTTCACCAGGAAAAAGGAGAAGCTTATATTCAGCGTTTATTGCAACCAGCAGTGAGATCTGCAGCTCGTGCAGTAGTTGGGCGTTATAATCCCGAGCAGCTTTATGCAAGCAAGAGAGAAGCAATTCAGAAAGAGATTTATGAAGAAACCAACATTTTACTGGCAGAGCAGTATGTTCAGGTAAACGAGGTTCTTGTAAGGGATGTTTCTTTGCCGTCCACTATTAAAGATGCGATTGAACGCAAATTGAGACAGGAACAAGAGTCTTTGGAATATGAATTCCGTTTAACAAAAGCAGAGCAGGAGGCCGAGCGCCAGCGAATAGACGCTGAAGGTAAAGCCCGTGCAAACAGAATTTTAAGTGAGTCTTTAACAGATAAAGTTTTGCAGGAAAAAGGGATACAGGCAACATTGGAGTTGGCTAAATCTGGCAATGCTAAAACAGTAATTATCGGCTCCGGAGAAAACGGTTTGCCACTTATCCTTGGAGATAATTAAAAAACAATTCATAAAAACCAGAAAAGCTATTTTGCTTTTTGAAAATTATGATTAGATTTGTCACAGTTATGAGAGCAATACAATTACATCATCATCATGTTTACTTCTACGCTTAGGCGAGGTAAGTTTGGTATGCTGTAATTTTCACCATATTTCAAAACCCGTTTGAGCCAATCAGACGGGTTTTTTATTTTAAACAATAGTAATAGTCCTGTATTCAGGATCTTTTAAGAAAAGACACTGACACAAAAAAATAAAGGAAACGCCAGTATAAAAAAGAAACCAATGAGCACAGAAAAACTGAGAATAGCCATACAAAAGTCCGGAAGACTTAATGAAGATTCCTTGAAAATCCTTAAGGATGCAGGGGTTTCCATAGATAATGGGAAAGAGCAACTAAAAGCCTCGGCACGTAATTTTCCTTTGGAGGTCATGTATTTACGAAATGGCGATATTCCGCAGTATTTAAGAGATGGTGTGGTAGATGCGGCTATTATTGGGGAAAATGTACTGGTTGAAAAAGGCAAGGATATTATTCGGGGTGAAAAACTGGGCTTTTCGAAATGTCGTGTTTCACTTGCGGTTCCAAAATCCATGAAATACAAGGGTTTGAAAGATCTAGACGGAAAAAAAATAGCTACTTCTTATCCTAATACCGTGAACCAATTTCTTAAGGAAAAGGGATTAACTGCAGATCTTCATATTATTAATGGTTCTGTGGAAATTGCTCCGAACATAGGACTTGCCGATGGTATTTGTGATATTGTTTCCAGCGGAAGCACACTTTTTAAGAATAACCTGAAAGAAGTGGAAGTAATGCTGAAAAGTGAAGCAGTATTAGCTATTTCTCCAAAAATTTCCGAAGAAAGAAAAGCTATTCTGGAGAAGTTGCAGTTTCGCTTTAAATCTGTTTTAAACGCACGTACTTCTAAGTATATACTTTTAAATGCTCCCAACGAGAACCTGGATAATATTATAAAGCTGTTACCGGGAATGAGGAGCCCAACGGTTCTTCCTTTGGCTGAAGAAGGCTGGAGTTCCATCCATACCGTTATTAATGAAGAACGGTTTTGGGAAGTTATTGATGAGCTAAAGAATAATGGGGCAGAAGGTATTTTAGTTGCGCCTATTGAGAAAATGGTGCTTTAATTTTTTGAAAGAGGAAACCATGAATAAAATATATAATCCTGCGGCTTCAGAAAGGCTGGAACTTTTAAAAAGGCCCACCAGTACTGTTAATGATATTGAAGAAACGGTCAATAAAGTCTTTGCAGAAGTTATTCAGGATGGCGATGCGGCTATAGAGAAATACACGGAGATTTTTGATGGTTTTAAGCCTGAAAACATTCGTATTTCTTCTATGGAAATTGATGATGCCCGTAACAGGGTTTCACAGGAACTGAAGGATGCTATTCATCTGGCATATGCCAATATTGAAAAATTTCATGCTGCTCAAAAAACAGAAAAAGTTACTGTAGAAACTGCTGAAGGTGTGCAGTGCTGGCAGGAGAAGCGTCCAATTCAGAAAGTTGGTTTGTACATTCCCGGTGGAACGGCTCCATTATTTTCTACAATCCTGATGCTTGCGATTCCGGCAACAATTGCGGGTTGTAAAGAAATCGTGCTTTGTACCCCGCCAAACAAAGAGGGCAGCGTACACCCCGCAATTTTATATACTGCGCACTTGTGCGGAGTAACAAAAATATTTAAGGTTGGCGGAATACAGGCAATTGCAGGAATGACATTCGGAACACAGACGATTCCGAAGGTTTATAAAATTTTTGGACCTGGAAATCAGTTTGTTACCGTGGCAAAACAGTTGGCTACAAAACATAATGTTGCCATCGATATGCCCGCGGGGCCTTCAGAACTGTTAGTAATGGCAGATGAATCTGCTAATGCTGCTTTTGTAGCTTCAGATTTATTGAGCCAGGCAGAACATGGAGCTGATAGTCAGGTGATCCTGATTTCTACTTCAGAAAAGTTTATGGATGAAGTGGAAAAAGAAATAGAATCTCAGATCAAACTTCTGCCAAGAAAGGAAATAGCAGAAAAAGCTATAGAAAACTCGAAGCTGATATTTGTTGAAGATAAAGAAACGGCACTGGAAATTATAAACGAATACGGGCCCGAACATTTTATTGTCTGCACCACGAGCAACAATTTCTATGTCGATAATGTGGAAAATGCAGGCTCCGTTTTTATTGGAAATTATACTCCCGAGAGTGCGGGAGATTATGCTTCTGGGACCAACCATACTTTGCCAACAAATGGTTATGCAAAACAGTATAGCGGGGTGAACCTGGATGGTTTTATGAAGAGTATGACTTTTCAGAAGATTTCTGAAGAAGGAATTAAAAATATTGGACCTGCAATAGAGTTAATGGCAGAAGCGGAAGGCCTGCAGGCGCATAAAAACGCGGTGAGTTTAAGATTGAAGGAGCTGGGTTAAATGTACTGATTTGAAAATTTGAAGATGTGTCGATTTGAAGATGAGGCTTATGCTGAACTTCTTTCAGCATCGATTGGAATTAGATAAAAAGTTTTTCCCGGAAGGCGGAATAATTAAACTGAAGAATAATTAATGCAAGCAGAAAATTTCAATATAAATAATTTGGTACGCCCCAATGTAGCAGGTTTAAAACCGTATTCTTCTGCGAGGGACGAATATCAGAGCACAGGCTCAGAAATGGTGTTTCTGGATGCCAATGAAAATCCGTTTCAAACAGATGTAAACCGGTATCCCGATCCGCAGCAGCGCAGTTTAAGGTCCGAATTAAGTAAAATAAAAGGTGTAGACACTTCAACTATACTTTTGGGTAATGGCAGTGATGAAGTACTGGATTTACTGTTCAGGGCTTTCTGTGAACCCGGAAAAGATAATGTGATAACATTACCCCCTACTTACGGTATGTATAAGGTTTTGGCAAATATCAACAATATCGAAAACAGGGAAATTCTGCTGACTCCCGATTTTGAACCTGATGTCGCCAAAATTCTGAAAGCAACAGATGAGCAGACAAAAATCATCTTTCTCTGTTCGCCAAATAACCCGACCGGAAATTCTTTTTCAGAAGAAAATATCTCCCAAATCCTTCAGGATTTTAACGGGCTTGTGGTAATTGATGAGGCTTATATTGACTTTTCAGCGAAGAAAAGTTGGCTGCTTCAGTTGGAAAAATATCCGAATTTGGTGATTACCCAAACCTTATCCAAAGCTTATGGAATGGCAGGAATAAGACTTGGAATTTGTTATACTTCAGAAGAAATTATTCAGATTTTAAACAAGATCAAGCCGCCCTATAATGTAAACGAACTTACGCAACAAAGAGCGCTGGCTAGAGTGATAGATCAGGAGAAAGTAAATTCAGAAGTATCTGATATTCTGAATGAAAGGAAGCGTTTATTTAAAGAATTGGATGAAATAAAATTTATTGAAAAAACTTACTCTTCTGATGCTAATTTTATTCTTCTAAAAGTAGATGATGCAACCCGACGCTATGATGAATTAATTTCTGAAGGAATAGTGATCAGGAACAGAACAACGCAGCCACTTTGTGAAAATACACTGAGATTTACGGTAGGCACAAAAGAAGAAAACGAAAAATTAATCAAGGCTTTGAAGAGCCTTAAGCAATAATAAAATGAAAAAGGTTTTATTTATAGATCGTGACGGTACTTTAATTCACGAACCTGAAGATTATCAGATCGACAGTCTGGACAAGTTGGAATTTTACCCTGAAGCGCTTTATTATCTTACCAAAATAGCTAAGGAACTGGATTATGAAATGGTGATGGTGACCAATCAGGATGGATTAGGAACCGATTCTTTTCCTGAAAGCGATTTCTGGCCAATTCAGAATTTTATTACTAAAACTTTAGCCAACGAGGGAATTAAATTTATGGATGCTCTTATCGATCGTACTTTTGCTAAAGACAACGCCCATACCCGAAAACCAAATACCGGTCTGCTGGAGGAAAAATACTTGAATAACCCGGAATATGATCTCAAAAACTCCTACATGATTGGCGACAGATTAACCGATATGGAATTTGCCCACAATTTTGAAGGTAAAGGTATATTTATTAATACGCATGAAGAGTTGGGTGCAGAGGAACTAAAAAACGAAAAGAAGATCCTGGATAAATGTATTGCGCTTAAGACAGATAGCTGGAAAGAAATCTACGAATTTCTAAAGCTAAATGACCGTACGGCAGAGATTAGCCGTAAAACAAATGAGACCAATATTTTTATAAAATTTAACCTGGACGGCACCGGAAAATCACAAATATCGACCGGAATAGCTTTTTTTGACCATATGCTGGATCAAATCGCACGGCATGGACAAATGGACCTTGTGGTAAAAGTTGAAGGGGATCTTCAAGTGGATGAGCATCACACTATTGAAGATACCGCAATAGCATTGGGAGAAGTCTATAGTAAAGCATTGGGAAATAAACTAGGAATAGAACGTTATGGCTTCTGTTTACCAATGGATGACTGCCTGGCACAGGTGGCGATTGACTTTGGCGGAAGGAACTGGCTGGTATGGGAAGCGGAATTTAATCGTGAAATGGTAGGTAAAATGCCTACAGAAATGTTTTATCACTTTTTCAAATCTTTTACTGACGGAGCAAAAGCAAACCTGAATGTAAAAGCTGAAGGTACCAACGAGCATCATAAAATAGAAGCGATATTTAAAGCTTTTGCCAAAGCCATCAAAATGGCGGTAAAGCGTGATGCAGAGAAAATGATTTTACCTTCAACAAAAGGAATGTTATAACCAAGGTTCTAAATCGGCCATTTTCAGTAATTTTTATATTATGAGTGATAACAAATTAAAAAATGAACTTGAAGCACCCCCTTCGGGGGCTGGGGGGATAACTATTATAGATTACGGCGCGGGAAATATCCAGAGCATCAAGTTTGCTGTACAAAGACTTGGTTTTGAAGCGGTTCTTACCAGTGACGCAGAAGAAATACGTGCTGCCGATAAAGTGATTTTCCCAGGTGTGGGGGAAGCCAGCAGTGCCATGAAGATGCTGAAATCTACAGGATTGGAAAAAGTAATTCCGACTCTAAAACAGCCAGTTCTGGGAATTTGCCTGGGAATGCAGCTTATGTGCGATTATTGTGAAGAAGGGGATACCACCGGACTCGGAATTTTTGATGCACAGGTAGTTAAATTCGACAACAAACTAAAGGTGCCGCAAATAGGATGGAATCATATTTTTGATCTTAAGTCAGAACTTTTTGAAGGAATAAACGAAAAAGAATATGTGTACCTCGTACATAGCTTTTACATTCCCGAATGTGAGGAAACTATAGCTTCTACTGAATACGGAGTGGAATACACTTCTGCCATTAAGAAAAACAACTTTTACGGAGTCCAGTTTCACCCTGAAAAAAGCAGTAATGCCGGGGAGAAAATCTTGAAGAATTTTCTGAAGTTGAATTAAAGAATGAGATTAGAAGTACGAAGTTAGAGGTACGATATACTAGAGTTAATAAAAGTAAGTGTTGTGCAAAATTTGAAGGATAGAACGAAGTTATTTGCTGTGAACTGTTGGAAGATCTGCTCTAAAATTCCACATTCACGAGAATATAATGCTTACGTGAACCAGTTAATCCGCTCATCCAGTTCTGTGGGTGCAAATTATCGGGCCTCACAAAGAGCTAAATCTACAGCTGATTTTATAAATAAATTAAAAATAGTTGAGGAAGAAGCTGATGAAAGCATGTATTTTCTGGAGCTCTTAATGGAGGTTCTCAACGACAATAAAGAAGAGCTAAAAACATTACATAAAGAGGCCAATGAAATAGTTTCTATTGTGGTAGCTTCAATAAATAAAGCAAGACAACATAAATAAATAATTCGTACTTCAAACTTCTAAATTCTAACTTTAAAATGAGAATCATTCCCGCCATAGACATCATTGAAGGAAAATGTGTAAGACTCTCTAAAGGAGATTACAGCACCAAGAAAATCTATGATGAGCATCCTCTTGAGGTGGCGAAGAAATTTGAAGCCCATGGTATAGAATATTTACATTTAGTTGATCTGGATGGAGCCAAATCCAAACACATTGTAAATCATAAAGTCCTGGAGGAAATAGCGTCCCAAACAAATTTAAAGGTTGATTTTGGCGGTGGATTAAAATCTGATAAAGATCTGGAGATCGCTTTTGAATGTGGTGCAAATCAGGTGACGGGAGGCAGCATAGCCGTTAAGAATCCTGAAATATTTAAATCCTGGTTGCAAAAATTTGGATCAGAAAAGATAATTCTAGGAGCAGATGCAAATGAGGAAAAGGTGGCAATCAGCGGCTGGCAGGAAGAATCGGAGAAGGAGCTTATTCCGTTTATAAAAGAATATCAGCAGGAGGGAGTGAAGTACATCATTTGTACCGATATTTCCAAAGACGGAATGCTGGAAGGGCCGTCTTTTGAATTGTACCAGAGAATACTGGAGGAAACATCAGGAGAAAATGAAGGTAAACTGAATCTAATTGCATCCGGCGGAATTTCGACGTTTGATGAGCTTCCGCGTTTAGCAGAAATTGGTTGTGAAGGAACAATTATTGGAAAAGCGATTTACGAACAAAGGATTAGCCTGAAGCAGCTGGAAGGGTTTATTCTGAAAAGGCTTTAGAAATTGATAATTTGAAATAAATAAAAGTTATAAATTAATAAAGACAATCTTAAAATGAAAATCTTTGTCATGCTGAACTTGATTCAGCATCTCACACTTCATTGGTAATGAAAATATATTTCGATTATATAATGACTAATCAATATCGTACAACATTTTATGTAGGTGTTTCGCAAGATTTAAAGCGTAGAATTTCGCAGCATGCGGGTGGGACTGGGAGCAAATTTACATCGAAATATAATTTAACAGATTTGATCTACTTTGAGGAGTACAACGACGTAAATCAGTCTATACTCAGAGAAAAACAATTAAAGAACTGGAAGAAAGACTGGAAACTGGATTTAATTAGAGGAAAGAATCCAGAATTACGAACTTTACAATATTAGGATGAGATCCCGGATCGAGTCCGGGATGACAGAACTATTGAACTTTTAATTCTATAAATTTTGCTAACAAAAAGAATAATTCCCTGTTTGGATATCAAAAACGGCCGTACGGTGAAAGGCGTCAATTTTGTGGATTTGCGTGATGCGGGAGATCCTGTGGAACTGGCGGCTATTTATGCTGAGTCTGGCGCAGATGAATTGGTTTTCCTGGATATTTCGGCTACAGAAGAGCGCCGTAAAACATTAGCTAAGCTCGTCCTGCGTGTTGCTGAAAAAGTAAACATTCCGTTTACTGTTGGCGGCGGAATATCTTCAGTAGAAGATGTGGATGTTTTGCTTCAGAATGGGGCCGATAAGGTTTCGGTGAATTCTTCCGCAGTAAAGAATCCGGGGCTTATAAATGAGCTGGCAAGAAAATTTGGGAGTCAGTGTATCACTGTCGCTATAGATGCCAAGCAGGTGCATGGGAAGTGGCTTGTTCATCTTGTTGGAGGAAAGGTTCCGACAGAGCTGGATCTTTTTGAATGGGCAAAGGAAGTTGAGGAACGCGGAGCCGGAGAAATCCTGTTTACATCCATGAATAACGACGGTACAAAAGGCGGCTTTGCGAATATCGCACTGGCAAAATTATCTTCGGAATTAAATATTCCTATAATTGCTTCAGGTGGAGCGGGGAATATGCAGCATTTTACCGATACTTTTAAGGAAGGAAAAGCTGATGCGGCACTTGCTGCAAGTGTTTTTCATTTTAAGGAAATAGAAATTAAGGATTTAAAAGAAGAATTGCGAAAGAACGGAGTTGCCGTGCGACTGTAGATAAAAAAATCAAAGTTTAAGATTTACAAAATTATAAGATGAACATAGACTTTAATAAAAACGGTGACGGACTCGTTCCAGCCATTATTCAGGATGCTTCAACAAAAAATGTGCTGATGCTTGGCTACATGAACGAAGAAGCTTTCCTGAAGACCAGCGAGACCAAAAAAGTAACATTTTTCAGCAGGACCAAAAACAGGCTATGGACAAAAGGCGAGGAAAGTGGCAATTTTCTTCATCTTGTCGCTATTAAAAATGATTGTGATAATGATACGCTGTTAATTAGTGTAAATCCTGAAGGTCCTACCTGCCATAAGGGAACAGATACTTGCTGGGCCGAAGAAAATGAGCCTAATTTTGGGTTTCTTTCTCAATTGGAAGGAATTATAGCGAAACGCAAAAGAATGAGTGAGGTGGAGCCGGAATTACGAGAGGATAAATCCAGTTATGTGGTTTCTCTTTTTGATGAAGGAATCAACAAGATCGCTCAGAAAGTAGGGGAAGAGGCTGTGGAAACAGTTATTGAAGCAAAAGATGATAACGAAGAATTATTCCTGAATGAAAGTGCAGATTTGCTTTTCCATTACCTGATTTTACTGAAGGCAAAAGGATATTCTTTAAAAGATGTGGTAAAAGTGCTTGAAGAAAGGCATTAGAATAGGTTACGGACCACCCCGGCCTTATGGCCTCCCTTCCTTGAAAAGGAAGGGAATTATAGTGGAATAAATAAAGTTTACCTTTAAAAATGGGATATTGATGATTACATCCGGGAATTACTTCATATCGAAGTTGATTTTTCCCTACCCAGCAATAGGGTAATTTGGGTGTTAAACCATTTAATCAACCCAATAACAAAACCTCAGAAGATGAGAATGGATAATGGCCCGGAGTTCATTGCTAAAATAGCTTCAGAGCGGAGCCAGATGCATTGAATAGATTTCCAGTATATCCAGCGAGGAAAACCTATACAGAACGCTTTTATTAAAATTTAATGGGACTTAAAGAAGAGGGGTTTTAAATAAATACATTTTTGAAGACTAGGATCAGGTAAGAGAACAAACTCAAATGTGGATGGATGATTACAATCATCAAAGACCTCATGATGCATTAGGAAAAATGGCACTTATAGAATATGCAAAATTTAACCTGCTATTATAAACCATAAATGAGCGTGCCACTACGAATATTTTTCATAAAAAACTTCTCACTCCTACTGGCATAAGCACATTTTTATAAAAAAGTTCGAAATATTAGGTTTTCACAGGTACATTATAAGTTCTAATTTTTCTATCTGTTGAATTGCAGATTCTTCAATTTTTAATGAGAAATTCCCGTGTTCATAGGAGTTCTAGTATTAATTACAAAGAATTTAAAATATTAAAATACTGAAAACTATGGTGATAAGATAGCACGTAACCTGCACGGCGTGTTACCCTCCTGCTATTCCTGAGTTTTACCTACACACTTTATATAAAGAAATATTAATGTTTAGAATTATTGTAATTCATAAATTATAAAAGTCAAAGCCTAAAAATTACTCAAAAAACCATTTGATTAGCTTTTATTTTATAAATAAAGTAGTAGAACCCGTTGTGCATTTTAAATTATACTGATTTTTAGGGTATTGATATTCCGGTCAAATACTAGAAGGCATATCATAACACACTACCCACTACTGTATAAAAGATTTGAAAATTGCTGCTACGGGCAGGAACCAGTGAACTAGCCCTAATTCTAAACTGAACAGGGATATCTGTCCTGCATCCTATGAACTCAAAAACTTTAATCGCCTGGGATCTGTCATTCGGAACAGGGATATAATTACCCCCATTTTCGGGAGTAAGGTCTCGCGGCCCTAATGGTTGTAACGGTAGAGCATCGTAAAGGCTTATTTCAGGAAAGCGTTTGCCACTATTAAGATATGTCCGGGCTTCAAGAATAAAATTAGCCGGGGCATTTTGTGCATGAATATACACTATAGCGAAATACATTCGCTTCACAAACCAGTTCTGAACCTAAAAGTAGTAGGGGGTCTAAAACAAATCCTATCAGGTTGGCATCAAAGTCACTTTCAAAGCCTACGGTGGTATCATCAAGTCCCGCCTCCCTGACTATTTCATCAAGGGATTGGATAAAGGTCGGCATTCCTGTTACATCCAGGGTGCCTAGTAAAATCTGACTTAAAACTGTGCTAGAAACCAAAAGGAGCAACGGAAGTATAATTAACTTTTTCATAATTAGTTTATTTTATTTCAAACACTATTTCAAAACCGGGAGGTAAGGAAAGAGAGCTCGGGTTTGTAATATTATATTGTATTAGATATCCTGTTCCTTCTCCATCCCCGGTATATCCACTTGTAAAGTCATATACAATAACCTGCTCACTCGTAGATAAATTAATTGGGTTGCTATTTGGGTTGGCATTAAATACTCCGTTTACCTTGGCAGTGTTTACAACTTGAATGCTAATTATCATATCCCCTGGAATAGGCTGATTAATACTTGCAAAAATTCTCGCATTCTGATAGTTATGTGATCTATAAGTGAAATTCAGCCAAAATTCTCCGGTGCTGGGGCTTCCGGTTCCGGTAAAAGGATTTCCTGCCTCCATTCCTATTGTACTGCCGGAAAAACCGGTAGCAGGATCTGGCTCAAGATCTGTGATTGCTATTGGCTGCAAATCAACTACAGCTGTAGAAGACTCCTGGCCTCCTCCCAAAATGAACGAACTTGGGTTTGAAGCATTGATTGTTTCCTGACCCCGGGAACTTATTCCAATCCATAGGAATAAGAAAAGAACGAGGCTTTGTTGTATATGCTGATTTTTCATATGCTGGTATTTGTCGTTTTTATTAGTCTTCAGATAGCAAAAGGGAGCAATTCGCATATCCCTGCTTGGCCAGCAGACAGGTTCATCATTGTTTGTTTTTTTTTATTCCTGTTATGCTCATCTCATACTTATTTACCTAAACTGAAATTCTTTTTGCTGAATTTAATTTTACGTTCTTTCGGGGTGAGCGGTATTAGGATAGTAGCGACACTTCCTCCTTTGACATTTATTTGGGTATTTTGTAAACTTTCATAATCTTCTTCTTTAAACCTTACCAGGTCCAGATTATAATTACCGGGTACAATATTTTTAAAGGCAAACAGGCCATCGTTATCAGACTCGACAAAATAGCTAAACTCCTCATTGGTAAGTTTTATATAACCCTGGAAACCTAAAGTATCTTTTCCCTTTATAAGTTGAACGGTTCCATTAATATTTCCACCCTGTACCAGTTCAAAAGACAAATTTTGAGTTTTATCATTGCTAATATCTATTTCCATTGGAGCTTTTTTACTAACAACTACTCCTTCTGGCAGAGAAGCTTCCTCTATAAATAAATAGTTTTTACCAAGGGGAAGATTATTAAGTTCAAATCTTCCTTTTTTATCGGTAGCAATTTTATGTCCCGCAGCTATAATTTTAATATTTTCAACTGATATTGCCGCATTCTGAGAAAATATCACTCCTTGCAAACTTCCCTGATCCAGTACTCTTTTTAAAGGCACGCCGAAGGTATAGTTATATTTGCCCAGTGCTAAAAGCTCTTTTCTGTTTAATATTCCGGCATTTTGGTAATAATTTGCCCTAAATTCAAATTGATGGTTTTTATTAAGTCTTAGCAGAATATTGGAATTTATAAAATCCCTCCTCAAGTAACTTTCATCGGGGCTAAATCCACTATTATAAGTTGCGTTAATACGTATATTCCGATTAAAGTTGTAGTTAAGTCCCATGTGGTAACGGGTATAGTTTGTACTATTGCTACTATTTCCGTAGCGATTGTTATAGTTATGATTTATACCAGCTCTTAATGTTAATCCCTCTATCATCCTGTAGGATCCATTAAGGTTATGAGAGAAAGAATTTCTATAGGCATTATTCTCTAGCAATAAATTGCTGGTTTTGGCAATACGGCCATTAAAGTTGAAATGAAACGTTTCTCCGGAATATAAATAGCGGTAAAGAATACCATGTTCTTTATAAAAATAAGATTTGGGTTCAAGCTGGTCTTCACGCTCTCGCTTATCTGCTCTTACATTTACATAATGCTTTTTATTGAAGCGATATCCTACAAGAGCATAGAAATTTTCATAGTAAGGTTCAGCCGCATAAAATAAGGGATCTAAACGTCTATTCACTCTAGATACGGTTTGTCCTGCGGCAAAATTCCATTTACTCAGTTTATAGAAAAGACTGTTAGAATATTGCAGGCTGTTTCTCATGGTCCCGAAGTAATTTTCTCCAGACAAACTTAAGGTGCCGCTATAGGTTAAATTTTCAAAATTTTGTACGAGGTTCAGGTAACCGGCAAAATCTGAAGCCTTATTTGTAAAACTTCCTGACAATTCAGCTTCTATGCTGGTGCCTTGGTTTTTATAATCAAGGTTAACCGTAGCGATCTGGCCTTTTTCATTAGGGTTTGCCTCAATTTGGCGGCTGGCTCCCTGCAGAGTACCTTTTGAAGCTGCCAGGGAAGCACCTATAAATAGTGAATCATTTACCCGGTACACACTTTTCACACCATAAAGAGGAGCCGAATTAAAGCTGTAAAGTCTAGGCTTGGAATAATAGGCGGTAAATAGCCAGTCTTTATACTTTTGATCTATCCTAAAGCCCATCCCATACCTGCTGTTAAAACCCAACCTATTGATGAAGTAGGCATGATCGCCAAGATATACGGTAGTCTTATCTTTGTAATTATAGATAATGCTGTATTGATCTGTTACCCCAAATCGCTTAAGGGTCTGCTGTTGTGGAGCCCTAAAGGTAAAGTTAAGATGATGGTTTTTAGCCAGATCAAGATAACCGTCTCCTCTTAATTCTGCCGAAATAGTAGAAAAATGATTGTCTTTATAAGTATGACTGTTATAATTTAAACTCGCTCTCACAGGAAACCTGAAAAACGCATCTTTCTCCTTGATTTTACTGGGAAAAACGGTAGTACTGGAATAGGCCCTATATGATTTGTCTTCTGTAGTGCTTTTTACATTCAAATAAGTGCTTACGTTCATAAGATAATAAACCTTTGCCTCAGTCTTTTTTGAAACCTGTATAGTCATTAAAGAATCTGGAGTAATAATTAAGGATTCTTCATCATTAATATCCCCGTTAGAATCCAAAAGTAATTCCTGGGTTATATTCCCGTTATTCCTAATTCCATACATAGCCTCTATTTCTTCTCCAGCCTTCACACTTTGAGGACTTGAAATATTAAAAACCTCTAGGTCATAATTTTCAGCTATTTCAATGTTTATTTCTTTTTCTTTAATTAGTATACCATTGTCATCTATCACCAATAACTTAAAGGTATTCTCTCCGGGAGATGCGTTCTTCGGAATATATAGGCTTATTAAAGCGAACTTCTTGTTTCCCGACTGAATATTCTCCAGCGTGCTTGAGGAAATAAGGCTCCAGTTCTCGGGCATTCTCGCCTGGATTGATAATGAATCTGCCTGACCTTTCTCTATTTCCACTTCCAGTGAAATAGTTTGTTTTTTTCCAGGTATATATATATATCCTTTGTATTCATTAATTCAATCTCCAGTTCTACCGGTTCAGAATTATTTTTCACAGAAGTAAAGGCGGCAATTGTTTGCTTCTCTACTTGTTTGCTTTCCTGTTTTACAGATGTTAAAGCACTCTCTTCTATTTCTTTTTGAACTTTCTGATTTGATTTTGAAGATGTTTTTTCTTTAATGGAATATTCTTCCTTAGACTGGCTATTATCACTAGCTTCCTCAATGAATTCGTTCTCTAAAATAAAGCTTTCTTCTTCTGTGGTAATAGGATTGGGAATTGCATCAAAACTATCGTTCTTCAACTCTCCCTTACAACTAAAAAAAAGAAACAGGATAATATAACTGATATTTGATGCGATATTTTTCATAGGTTAAGTATTTAAAGATTAAAAAGACTTCGATCTATTTAATACTGAGGCTTAAGTTCGTTCCTACAAATTCTTTTCGGGAGTCTGCAATCAGGATACATTCATAATCTCCTTTTTCCAGTTCGTGTATGTCCAATACAAACTCTTTACACATATTTGGGAAAACCATTGGCCTTTCAGAGTTCTTTTCCAACACTTTTTCACCTTTGGCGTTATAAACTTCAAGAGAAAGTCTTACTCCTTCAACAAACCTGGAGGCATTGAATAGATTTATTTCCAGAAAGTTGTTTTTTTCTATATCGTTAACAAGTTCAATGTTTTCAAAATCAAGTGTGACTTCACTGAATTGATTGACATTCGTAATAAGTCCTACAGCATAGCGGATTTTAGTATTCAGATCTATATTTGCTGTTAATTTTTCTTCTTTTACAGGTTTCTCAACTTCAATAATAAGAGCACTCCAGAAAGACCCTTTTAGAGCAGAATTCTTTGGAATTTGAATCCTATACTTATAAATGTATTTTTCTCTGGGGAGTAACACTTTATCCATAAGGCTCCCTTCAAACCATGTTTTTGAAGACTGGCCATGTGAAGTGTTCTCACTGAACACTCTTGTAGTTCCGCAGGAGAATAGAACATCATTTAGCCTGAAAGTAATTCGTTGTTCCCGATCTGTAGTGTTCATTAGGACGAGTTCCTTGTATGTAATCTCCTGGTCTTCCAGAGTAAGTATGGGTAAGCCCGTTTAATATGACTACGCTGCTAAAGGCATTGCCTATAACTAGTAGAAAGAAGGCTGCGGCTAGAATAAGATTTTTCATGTGTTTTGTCTTAAATGATATATCTACAAAGCTAGAAGCTAAGGTTACTTTACCAGGTTATTTTCGATAGATGGAATGTTAGTATAGTTGAATGGTTGTTTCAGGGACACTACCTGAAAAACAATGCTAACGAACCTTTATTGATCAAAAAAAAGCTCTTTACGTAGGTGTAAAGAGCCTTTGAAAAAATGGGGCAAAAAAGGCATTATAAATCTGTAAGGGTATATACAATGGTAGACTGGTAGCTTCCGGCGTTATATCCTGCGAAGTTTCCATTCTGCTCCAGGCTATAAGTAAGTCTTACACCATAATCCTGGTCTCCGGTATATACACTTTCAATACTATCTACCAGTAAAGCATCAGTTCCAATTGGCACTGTAGCACCTAAGGCTACACCTCCTGGTATCACGGTCCCTGCAGAGTCTGCTGTTCCTCCATCAGTAATGATTACTGGTGCTTCTGGCATAATTCTCAGATCAAGGTTTCCGGGGAAGGTACTACCTGGTTCAAATTGCACATTGATCTTCCTTGTTAGATCATAGCCTTCGGTATTCGCTGCGTTAGCTACGACGCTCGTATAATTCAGATACAAATCTGTATAACTAATGTCTTCAAAAGCATAAAGCCCGGCCTCCGCATTTGTTCCGGAGAGCGTTACATTGGTCATGTCGAACATAATAGCTGCTGCTTCAGTTCCCGTATTGGAATCATAAATATCCAATAAGGCAACTTCAGGAACGTTTACATCTAAAATGTGTGAAGCAATATTCGTATCGTTGTTATCCTGTGCACTTAATTGCTGGAAACCGATTACTGCTGCTAACGCGAAAATTGATTTAAAATTTTTCATAATAAAAAGATTTAAGATTAATAATGAGGTAAAACTACTAGCTAAGGGCGTAGATTTTTCAATTTTTCGTTGAATGCCATGCGAGTGTAGGTGAATAGAAGTTTTAGAGCAATGAAATGATTCTTGTACTAAGAGCTTTATGATTAACTGGTATTGTGACAGGGCTGATTTTATTTTCCCTAATATTTAGAAGGATTAAAGGATAGCTGCTTTTTTTTTATATCTATGAGGAATAAACCTGGACCTCAGGTAAATATAGAAACCATATAAGGTTAATTTAATTCTTTAATGAATCAGGTTGTAACCAAGGAGAGTGCAGATAAAGCTTAGAGTAAAAAACAGGTCTGTTTAGCAGGTTCCGCTTCAACTTATATATTCCGGTACAGGTACAGTATATTTTAATAAAAAAATCCCTCAGATAAGACTGAGGGATTTCTTAATAAATATTTGGAATATTCAAGCTGCCGCTTTCTTATCGAATATATGACTTATCCCAAGGAACTTTAAAGCAGATTTAAATACTTCATTGTCAACACCTATAAAATTAACTTCTAATCCTTTTTCTTGTGCCTTTCGTTTTAGAAAATATAGCATAAAGACTCCAGACATATCAATTTCCTGGATATCAGAAATTTC
>NZ_JAVRHP010000289.1:0-603 GCF_031846505.1 Autumnicola edwardsiae | reverse complement strand
TGGTAATCCGTATACGGATTTGGTCCTCTGCTTTTTACAAACTGCCGAGAATACCAGCTATGACTTCATTGACGTAGTTTTTAACTTTCTCAAGAGCGGTTGAAGGTTTTCTTTTTGAATGAGCTCCATTATAATCTGAGGTCAACTGGGTAATACGTTCGGCAGTCATTTTCCGTTCCTTGGAATAGGAAAGAATTTCTTCTTGAGTCGGTTTTAAATATTCTCCAATTTTATACTTGATAAGAATTGCCAATTCCTTGTCGGTCATCAAGGATAATTTTTCCTGTATTCTACTCATAGCCCACAATTAGCCATTGTTATCAGCCGTTTTATCTGGTTCTCAATGTTTTCAAGGTAGATTTTGTCCAATGGATTTGAATAAGGATCAGACATTTTTTTTCCTTGAATGTAAAGTTCCATTGCTTTATTTAAACAAGATCTGTATTCAGTTAATTTGTTTAAATTTAAAAAAGCTAATGCCGAGTAATATTGATTTTCAGCTAATTCATTTGTCTGGGATTGTTTCTTAAATACTTCTATTGCCTTTTCAAATTTCTCTGTTTCCAGATAGAGAACACCAAGATGTAAATAATCATATGCGCC
>NZ_JAVRHP010000288.1:0-616 GCF_031846505.1 Autumnicola edwardsiae | reverse complement strand
ATAATTTTTCTTGCCTTGCATACAGAAAATTAGCTCTTTTGGCTAACTTGTGCAACAGGGACAATATATAAAAACAATGCTTAAATCAGTCTTGAATCGAAGTTCGGTGCTCGCTTGCTCAGCGGATTGTCCTGCGGACAATCACGCACGCCAGCTCGCACAGTTTTTATACGAGACGTTGGCAAAAATGGCTCAGCAAACCCTTCGGGAAAAAACTGGGAACTGAAAAATAAGGATTGCTGCGCAAAACCTATTTTTATAAAATATTATAACCTGGAAAGCAGTACGGACAAAAAAGCGGATTTTCCTTTTGTTTTAAAAAAGTCAAACTTGACGCATAAACCGATTCGTAAAAATTAATTTAATCAGGAAGTTAAAAAACTGACCTGACCAAAATAACCGGAGCGGACAAAAAATCGGACTTTTGTTCACTTGGTTTTGATTTTTGTAAAAGTGGATTTTATGGGTTTGCCGGCACGGACAACAGCAGCGGACTTTTCACTCGGCCGTTAAAAACGAGAAAAAAATCACTCAAACGTATCGCCACATTTGCCAACACTAGTAACCGTTGCACAAGCCCATAATTTTTGGAATTCTCGATTCGAATAAGCCGCTT
>NZ_JAVRHP010000287.1:0-655 GCF_031846505.1 Autumnicola edwardsiae | reverse complement strand
ATCAGAAATGAAATCCTTAAAAAGTCTGACACAGATGGAATCCCGAAGAGGGCTCGAAAATGTCATTATCTCAAATGGCAAAATCGTCAATGTGGTATCTAACAGCTATGGCCATATTCCAAACCAACTGTTCTTCAAGAAGGCCGAGGAAATGTTGACCGATGCACAGCTGAATTTCCACAAACGCACCATCAACAAAAATGATAGGTCGTTCATTTCCGACTTTATCATCGACGACAAAAGCCAGTTTACTGTCAAAAATGATAAAGATTTGATACTGCCGATGCTTCGGTTCAAAAATTCCTATGACGGTAGTGAAAAGACCTCTGGACACTTCGGGTTTTATAGAGAAATATGTTCAAATGGTTTGCACGTTTCACAGGCTGAAATTGAGTTTTCTATAAAGCATAGCAAGAATAATACACATTTAATTATGCCAAGGCTGAACAATCTATTCGATAAATTTCTGGATAATGAATTCTACACCATTACAAAGAAATTTGACAAGATGAAGGAATTTAAAATCATCGATACACAGGAATTTGTAAAGGCGATTCTCGACAAAACCAAACTATTCCGATATGAATGTAGCGATAAGAACAGCGACCCGTCGAAAAAATCTCGTGAGGTCATCGAAATCTTAAACTATGAAGCC
>NZ_JAVRHP010000286.1:0-655 GCF_031846505.1 Autumnicola edwardsiae | reverse complement strand
ATCAGAAATGAAATCCTTAAAAAGTCTGACCCAGATGGAATCCCGACGAGGGCTTGAAAATGCCATTATATCAAACGGCAAAATCGTCAATGTGGTATCGAATAGCTACGGACACATTCCGAATCAACTATTCTTCAAGAAAGCTGAAGAAATGCTGACCGATGCACAACTGAATTTCCACAAACGCACCATCAATAAAAACGACAGGTCGTTTATTACTGACTTTATTATCGATGACAAAAGCCAGTTTACAGTCAAAAATGATGAGGACTTGATACTACCGATGCTTCGGTTTAAAAATTCTTATGATGGAAGTGAGAAGACCTCTGGCCACTTCGGGTTTTATAGAGAGGTTTGTTCAAATGGTCTGCACGTTTCACAAGTGGAAATTGAGTTTTCCATCAAGTACAGTAAGAACAATACTCACCTAATTATGCCGAGGCTAAAAAATCTGTTCGATAAATTTCTGACTAATGAATTCTATACCATTACCAAGAATTTCGACAAGATGAAGGAATTTAAAATCATCGACATACAGGAATTTGTGAAGGCGATTCTCCACAGAACAAAATTGTTTAGATACGAATGTAGCGACAAGAATAGCGGCCCATCAAAAAAGTCTCGTGAAGTCATCGAAATCTTAAACTACGAAGCA
>NZ_JAVRHP010000285.1:0-660 GCF_031846505.1 Autumnicola edwardsiae | reverse complement strand
ATTTTATGATAGTTCCCCAGCAGGTTCCGCTTAGCATTGCTTATTGCAAGGTGCACCCATTTCAAAGTTTCTTTAGTAGTGTCCTTATTGGATTTTTCACTGATATGAAGTTCCACATAATCAGCGATATCCACATACGAGGTGCTTTTGTCGGTAAAAACGATACTCTTTTCATCTATAGATTCGCTTACCGTTTGATTAATCTCCTCCGCCGCATGGCTGGTGAGAACCTTTGCCTTAAAATAGCGGGCCTGTCTTGATTTTTTTCCGGTTTTGATATCTTCCAAAGGAGTGGATTCTGCCATGATGGCCACATTTTGTTTTCCGGCTGCTCCCCGGCCACGGATTCCTTTATCTTGTTCTACTGCAGATGACTCCACTGTAAAATAGCCTTCGTCCATTTCTATCATCCCTTCTAAACTATAGCGGGCGTCCCGATTGCCGATTGCTTTACGTATTTTATGCACCATCGCCCAGACCAGTTCATATCTTTTCAGGCCCAGCTGAGTCTGGATCTCTTTACTGGAAAATCCTTTTTTAGTAGCACTCATCAAAAACATGGTTTTGTACCAGGTCAAAAAAGAAAGCTTTGAACTTTGCATGATCGTTCCACTGCGAAGGGAGATCCTACTCCTGCATTGTTTGCACTCATAGCTCCAC
>NZ_JAVRHP010000284.1:0-662 GCF_031846505.1 Autumnicola edwardsiae | reverse complement strand
GAAGTAACAATTTGGGTGCTTTCCCAGGAAGGTGACAGTAATATTCATTTTGAAAATGCAACAGATCCAGAACTTCAGAATGATGTAGTTGCTGTTGGAGAAGAAATTACCGAATTAAATTTTACGGCAGAAACTTCCGGCACCTATAAGATCTATGATGATACCGGGAAACCAAGTTATTTTAGAATCTTACGTGAAAGTGCTAACAATGCTACCGTAAGTGGTAATGTAGATGTTACTGCAGCCTCAGATATTCCTGGCGATTACAGTATAGTTTTTACTAATGAAAACGGTGATACCTGGAGTTCTTCAGTTTCTGAAGGTACTTATACGGTGGACCTGCCTGCAGGTGATACTTATGAAATTTCTCTTGAAGGTGCTGATGGGTTTTCAATCACCGGCAGTACTAACATAGAGATTACAGAAAACACTGCTCTGAATCTATTGATTCAAAAGGATGGAGCGGCAGGCAATGGTCTTGCAGATGTGTGGGATTTTGGAGCAACACAGCTTGATGAAACACAATTCAACACTCAACTAACTGAAGAGGTGATCAACTCGTGGTATGATGCATCTGTCACCCCGGGAACCTCAGATATTAATTTACCAGATTTCACGGTTGGTGATCTTAGCTTTACCGGAGGTGGAAGTGACCGCCTTCG
>NZ_JAVRHP010000283.1:0-679 GCF_031846505.1 Autumnicola edwardsiae | reverse complement strand
GCATCAAAATAATTTTCGCCTGTATTGACGTTCTTTTTCTCAAGTAAAATATCCGTATCAAAGCCTTCATTGAAGCCATTAAAATAGCCATTGGTCAGTTGCTCAATCCCTCTCGCTTCAAGCGGAAGAAATTCCATTCTACGGCTATTGTTGATAAAGGAAACCGAATCACTTACTGCACCGATAAAACGTTGCACGGTATCATCGAGTTCCCTGATAATACTTTTGGAAACCTTTCGGAACGGGTTGACATATTTGGGACTGTTAAGCGCTTTGTTCTTGGTCAGGATAAAGAACAGGAAACAGCGGTGCTCCATATATTCGCGCCCTTTAAAATGGTCGTGGGTGGCCTTTTCCAAAAAGGTTTTATTGGGAAGTTGTTCCGGAGAGTAGGATTTTTTCAAATAAATATCCTGTTTATGGATTACCGTACCCACGGGTAATGACTTCAAAGCCTGAAACCAAGCTCCGTGCATATCCTCAAAATCTTTTTCGGATAAGGAATAAATCTCGGGCAAGTTGCCTTCGTAACATAAGACTACGTTGCCATTGTTGGCAAAAATGATATTGTCCTGAATATCCGCGATGGGTCGGTATGCCGAAAGGTTAATCTTGTTCATAATCGATGCCGGAGTTTCTTTTGTTACTGATGATTTTAGGGAATGCCTTCGCTATCTGG
>NZ_JAVRHP010000282.1:0-691 GCF_031846505.1 Autumnicola edwardsiae | reverse complement strand
TTTGTAAAACAGATTTTAAATAGTATTAAATTAAATAGAAGAATATTTTACTCTGGTCTATTTTCAGAAATATAAGATTCTAGTCTTCGTTTAAGTTCATCAACCTCCTTCATTTTATCGGTAAGGCTGTTAAGCTCAAGATCAGGGAATTGTTTTCTTATGAATTCAATTCGCTCTTCATTACCGCAATTACCGGGACAGGCCTCCACCGTTTCTGAAATTGTAATCGCCAGCGCTTTGCGGTACACTTCATCTAAAAGAAGAAAATGCGCCTTATCAAGCCCTTTTTGCGCAGCTTTGAACTGGATCAGGATCTTTTCTGGATCTTTATTTTCATCCAGCATTTTTATAAGTCCGTTAAGCTGGCCGCTGATGCTCTGCAAGCGGGTTTTTATATCTTTACTTAGATCTCTAGGAATCATATTTTTAATTTTCAGCAAGATACATCTGGTGTGGGGGAGGTCTCCAAAAGTATTTTAAATTTTTAGCAGCAATTTGTTCCTTCCTGAATGGGTGGACAGGCAAGAGTACCATAAGAACAATAAACGCAGCAATCACCTTCCTTTGGTTTCAATAATTGACTGCAATTTTCGCATTGGTAAAAAAACTGACAGGCTGTTGTGGGCATTTCTTCTTCTTTTGTATGTCCGCAACCAGGACATGTAATGGTAGATACTAGTTCTATTTCCAT
>NZ_JAVRHP010000281.1:0-696 GCF_031846505.1 Autumnicola edwardsiae | reverse complement strand
TATTTATTCAGCTGTAATTTTTTGTAATTCTGGGGATAGAGGTTCTTAATATCCTTGTACTTGATGGTCATGATATTTTCCAGGGTATATTTTAACCATTCATAAGGATTCACCTCGTGTTTTTTACAAATAGCAAAGAAGGAATAAATTGCTGCAGCTCTCTGAGCAGCCTTATGAGATCCGGCAAATAAGTAATTTTTCCTTCCCAGGGCAACTGGACGAATTTTATTTTCTATGAGATTATTATCAATAAGTAAATTCCCGTCATAGAGATAAGCACATAGTGCATCCCACCTGAAGACGCTATAGGCAAGAGCTTTTCCTATCAGGCTTTTAGGCAGCGTGTGAGCAAGCTGCTTGGTCATCCATTTCCCAAACTCATTAATTACCGGTAACGCTTCCTTAAGCCTTACCTCTTTAATTTGATCCGGACTAAGATTTGCCTCTTTGATTTTTCTTTCAATAGCATATAATTTCTGGATCTCCTTTAAGGCGTGTGTTGCCCTTTTGGGATCATTGTCCAGCGATTTTTCATAATAACGGCGGGCGTGTGCCCAGCACCCCAAATGGGTTACCCCTTCTTTTTTGGCATAATGATCATAGACCACATACCCATCTGTCTGAAGATAGCCTTTAAAATTATCGAGCATAGCTTCAGGTGCCTCTTGCCCACGGCCAGGCTGATAGTCAAAGACT
>NZ_JAVRHP010000280.1:0-706 GCF_031846505.1 Autumnicola edwardsiae | reverse complement strand
AAGCACAGTTCGCTGTTGATGGCCAGGGCATCAAAATAATTTTCTCCAATATTGACGCTTTTCTTATCTAAAAGGATATCGGTATCAAAACCCTCGTTGAAGCCATTGAAATAACCATTGGTCAGTTGCTCAATTCCTTTCGCCTCAAGCGGAAGGAATTCCATTTTGCGACTATTGTTGATGAAGGAAACAGAATCACTTACCGAACCGATAAAGCGCTGCACAGAATCGTCAAGTTCCCTGATAATACTCTTGGAAATCTTACGAAATGGATTGACATATTTTGGATTGTTGAGCGCTCTATTCTTGGTCAGAATAAAGAACAGGAGGCAGCGGTGTTCCATATACTCGCGTCCTTTAAAATGATCGTGGGTCGCTTTTTCCAAAAAGGTAGAATTGGCCAATTGCTCCGAAGAGTAGGACTTCTTTAGATAAATATCCTGTTTGTGAACCACCGTGCCAACAGACAACGATTTTAGAGCCTGAAACCAAGCACCGTGCATATCTTCAAAATCTTTTTCTGATAAAGAATATATTTCGGGCAGGTTGCCTTCATAGCACAAGACCACATTACCATTGTTGGCAAAAATGATATTGTCCTGAATATCCGCGATGGGTTTGTATGATGAAAGATTAATCTTGTTCATAATCGATTCCGGAGTTTCTTTTGTTACTGATAATTTTTGGGAAGGCCTTGGCCATCTGA
>NZ_JAVRHP010000028.1:0-38430 GCF_031846505.1 Autumnicola edwardsiae | reverse complement strand
GCCAAGAACCAGTTTTAATGAAGAATCCTTAAAAGAACTTGCCTCTTCCATAAAAGAACTAGGGGTAATCCAGCCCATTACAGTGCGGAAGCTGGAATTTGACAAATATCAGCTTGTATCTGGTGAGCGGAGATATCGCGCCTCCAAACTGATTGGTCTTGAAACCATTCCGGCTTATATTCGCATTGCCGACGACCAGGAATCTCTGGAAATGGCATTGGTAGAAAATATTCAGCGACAAGATTTAGATCCTATCGAGATTGCACTCTCCTACCAGCGATTAATGGACGAGATTAGTCTTACGCAAGAGCAGCTAAGTGATCGTGTGGGAAAGAACAGGTCGACAATTGCCAATTATCTCAGGCTACTTAAACTGGACCCCATAATCCAAACGGGAATGCGTGATGGCTTTGTAACGATGGGACATGGACGCGCTTTAATTAATGTTGACGATCCGCAATTACAACTAAATATTTACGAGAAGATTCTTCAGAAGTCGTTATCTGTAAGAGATACCGAAAAACTGGTAAGGGAAATGCAGGAGGGAAACACTAAGAGTAAAAATGCTCCTCAATCTACTTCTATCGCTACTGCTTACAGAAAAGGAGTCAAGGAATTTTCAGAATATCTGGGTGCTAAGGTAGATGTAAAAGTTACTAAAAAAGGCAGTGGAAAACTTACCATTCCCTTTAAGTCTGAAGAAGATTTTGAACGCATTAAAAAGCTCATCCAAAGTGAAGATTAAAACGTTCATTTTAACCGGAGCTTTTTTCCTGATGTTTTCCGCAATTACTTTTGCCCAGGAAGATTCGCTTGTTGTTGGACGTAGAGGCCTTACAGAAACTCCTCTGCCAGATCCTGGAGATTATGAACCATATAACCCCCTGGCACCCGCAAAGGCTGCTTTTTACTCAGCAATTTTACCCGGGTTGGGCCAGGCATATAATGGCCGCTACTGGAAAATTCCCATTGCGTATGCGGGATTGGGAATCGGTGTCTACTTTTATATAGACAATGACAAGCAATACGACAGGTACAGAGATGCTTACAAAGACCGGCTTGCGGGAAGGGTGGATGAGTTTGCAGGAAGAATTTCCCTGGACAGGCTGGTAGATGCACAACAATTTTATCAGCGTAATAAAGAAATTTCCATACTGGTAACAGCCGGCATTTATATCCTTAACATAATAGATGCGAATGTGGACGCCCACCTTCAACAGTTTAACGTAAGTGAAGATCTTTCTTTTAAACCAAAGATGGATTTTGACAGCCTTACAGGAAAAACAAATTACGGATTATCTTTAAATCTTGAATTTTAATGAAAATAGCACTTTTAGGTTACGGAAAAATGGGAAAAGCAATTGAAGAAATTGCTGTTAACAGAGGGCATGAGATTGTGCTAAGGGTTTCCGAAGACATAGAAGCTTACAACTTTGACGGATTAGAAATAGATGCGGCAATAGACTTTAGTATTCCAAAAGCAGCTTATAAGAATATTACAACAGCTTTTAAACATAAAGTTCCTGTAGTTTGCGGAACAACGGGATGGCTGGACGATTATGATAAAGCAACGGAACTGTGTAAAAAAGAGGATACAGCTTTTATTTATGCTTCCAATTTTAGCCTGGGGGTAAACGTATTTTTCGAGCTTAACAAGAAGCTTGCACATATGATGAAAGGTCTGGACGATTATGCAGTAGAAATAGAAGAGATCCATCACACAGAAAAACTTGATGCTCCCAGTGGCACAGCCATAAGCCTTGCACAGCAAATTATTGCTGAAAACCCAAACAAAAAAGGCTGGCAGCTGGATCATGCAGACAAGGATGAAGTACCGGTATATGCTAAACGAATAACAGACGTTCCAGGCACCCATACCGTTTCCTATAAGTCTAAAATTGATACGATAGAAATTATGCACATGGCAAATTCCAGGCAGGGCTTTGCACTTGGAGCAGTAATTGCTGCCGAATGGATCAAGGATAAAAAAGGCATCTTTACAATGAGAGATGTGCTTTCAAGCCTTTTCTAATAATTTTTTAGTAACAATTCTGTTTAGTAGCACACCTATAACAGCAAACAATTAAGTTATGACGTTTACAGAATGGTTTCTGTTTTTTCTTTTTATCCAGGTAATTCACTTTTTGGGAACCTGGAAACTTTATATAAAAGCCGGAAGACAGGCATGGGAAGCTGCAATTCCTGTTTACAATGCGGTAATATTAATGAAGATCATTAATCGCCCTTGGTGGTGGGTTATTTTACTTTTTATTCCTGTTGTAAACCTTATCATGTTTCCTGTAATTTGGGTGGAAACCGTAAGAAGTTTTGGACGTCACTCTACTGCAGATACCTGGCTGGCAATATTAACATTAGGATTCTATATTTATTATATTAATTATGCTACTGATGTTTCCTATATTCAGGACAGAAGTCTAAAACCCCGAACTGCAACCGGAGAATGGGTCAGTTCTATCCTTTTTGCTGTTATTGCCGCTACTATAGTGCATACTTACGTGATGCAACCATTTACTATCCCCACATCTTCTCTCGAAAAGACATTGCTGGTGGGAGATTTTCTTTTTGTAAGTAAATTCCATTACGGTGCCAGAGTACCAAAAACAGCTGTAGCTTTTCCTATGGTCCATGATACTATCCCTTACTTTGGAATAAAATCATATCTCAACAAACCTCAGATCCCTTATATGCGCCTGCCGGCCTTTGAAGAGATCGAAAGGAACGATATTGTGGTTTTCAACTGGCCGGTGGATACGGTAAGGCAGTTTTTTGACCGCTCCAACCGACACTATGATAAACCAATAGACAAGAAATCGAATTATGTAAAGCGTGCCGTTGGTGTTCCCGGTGATTCTTTGAGCATTGTAGATGGAAGAATTCATATTAACGGTGAGCGTTTACAACTTCCCGGTCGCGCAAAAGTACAATACACCTATTTTGGGCAAACAAAAGGGCAGGGTTTTAGCCCGCAATACATGTATCAGGAACTGGATATTACCGATGGCTACAGTTATGATCCTAACACAAATAACTTCGTCATTAGATCGCTCACAGAGGAAGGTTTTCAAAGACTGAAGAACCATCCTAATGTTGCTTCCATTGAGCGATATGTGGATTCCGCAGGAACAAAGCTTTCTTCTATTTTTCCGAACAATAATAAGCTTAACTGGAATTCGGATAACATGGGTCCTGTATATATTCCGAAGGAGGGCGTTACCGTTGAAATTAATCAACAAACAATGCCATTCTACAAACGGATTATAGAAACTTATGAAGGCCTGGAAATGGAGCAGGATAATGTTCTTACCCTAAACGGAAATCGGGTTTTTCTAAATGGAGAAGAAATTAACTCCTATACATTCAGACAAAATTATTACTGGATGATGGGAGATAACCGAAATAACAGTGAAGACAGCAGGTACTGGGGATTTGTCCCGGAAAACCATGTGGTTGGAAAACCGGTCTTTATTTGGTTTAGCTGGGATTCCAACGCTTCAGGAATTATGAATAAGATTAGATGGGAGCGGGTTTTCACCACGGTACGCGGACAGGGAACTCCAATTTCTTACCTGCCATATGCTCTTATGATCGTGGTAGTTTTAATTGCCTTTAATTATTTCAGAAAACGAAGAAATAATTCCTAAGAAAAGCATGGAGATCCTTTTGCATCCTGTATATTTTGGTCCGGTTTCCCAGTACGTCCAACTAGTTAAGGCTGATAAAGTGACCTTTGAGAATGAGGACAACTATCAGAAGCAAACGTATCGCAACAGGATGTATATCTACGACTCCAATGGTAAATTGCTGCTGAATATCCCGATAAAACATTCCTCTTCATTAGGATTGGGCACTAAAGGGAGTAAACATCAAAAATATAAGGATATTCTTATTGCAAATGATTTTGAATGGCAGAAACAGCATTGGAGGGCTCTAAAAGCTTCTTACCAGACTTCTCCTTTTTTCGAATTTTACGAAGATGAGCTGCATCCACTGTACCACAAGGAATTTAAGTACTTATTGGACTTTAATTATGCATGCCTGGAATTTGTGCTGGAGAGCCTTCAACTGGAAATTGAAATTCAAAAGACTTCAGAATATATTTTACATCCAAAAGATATTTACGATTTCCGTAGTCTTGTTGATGCAAAATCTAAAACGAATTTCAGCAATACCCGCTATCCTCAGGTTTTTGAACCCAAATATGGCTTCATCCCAAATTTGTCAATTATCGACCTTCTGTTTAATGAAGGGCCAAATAGTTTGGCATATTTAGAAGCGGAAGAATAAAAAGAGTTTATTCCGAAAATAAAGACAGCGTGGCCTTTACGGGAAAGTGATCGGAAAAGAAAACTTCAGTCGTTTCGAAAGATAAAACTTCTATAGACTCATCGGGAAGTATAAAATCAATCCTTAAGGGAAAATAATCGAAATCAAACGTTCTTCCGAAGCCGCTACCTGCTTCTTTATAAGCATCGTTTAACCCAAAACCTTCAGAACGAAGCTTTCGGTAAATATAAGAATAAGCGGTATTATTAAAATCGCCCATAACTATAACTTTATATGGCGTGTTTCTAATTACCTCCAGCACCAGCTCTACCTGTTCCTGCTGAATAGCAAAGGTTTGTCCCATACCCAAAAACACCCTTTTTGAGCTTTCTTTTTCGATATTCCCGATATCTGGTTTTACACTGAAAGATTGAAGATGTATATTGATTACACGCAGCGTATCGTTTTTAACCACAATATCTGCATAAACTCCGTTATTATTACTGGAAGAGTCAAAATTGAGAGAGACAGTATTTATAATCGGATATTTGGAAAAAACAGCTAATCCAAATTCTGCACTCTCGGTTTTCAGTTTAATATATTTGTACGGAAATTGCTTGGCAACCTCTATCTCTCCGTTATAATATTCCTGAAAAGCCACAATATCAGGATCTTCGCCTGCAATAAAAGAGGTGATATTTTTTGGCACATTTTCCCTCTCCTCGGGAGTACTGAGGTATTGACTAAAATGCCTGACGTTATAGCTCATAACCTCCAGGCCTTCAGCTTCGCCATTCTCTTCAGAAGCTTCAAATTCATAAATGGAAGTCACATGATTAAAGCCCAGTAAAAGGGTAATCACTGGCAGCCAAATCTGTTTTTTCAGCTTTACTAACCAGTAAACCAGAAAAGCTGCATTAATCATAATGAGCAGAGGTACACCCAGGCTTAAGACAGATAGCAGGGCAAACTTGTTGGGAGGAATAAAAGGCAAAAGATAGGAAAACAGCAAAGCCGCTGCGAGGAGCGAATTTAAAAGAAAAATGAATTTATCAAACCAATTTAGATTCTTCATTTAATCATCTTTTCCAGCCTGAAAAAGGAAATCTTTTTCTGCTTTGCTAAGGCTGTCATAGCCACTTTTACTAATCTTGTCCAGGATAGCATCAATTCTTTTCTGTTTTTCGTCCTTATTTAGATGTCCAGAGCGTTTACGTGAACCAGAGGATGATGATCTTGCTGCAGACTTTTTGGTGGTGGTCCTGTGTACGGTTTTCATCCTGGCCTTCTTCTCCCTGGGTTTGAACAGATTTACAAAGCTGTCCATAATTTTTTCAAACCAGCTCCCAATGTCATTGCCTTTCTGCAACTGGGTAGTATAAATATAACCCAGCATAGCTCCTCCCAGGTGCGCCAGGTGACCACCCGCATTACCCATGGGGATCTGGATAACATCCAGGGCAACTAAAAATGCCGCGATCCACCAGAATTTTATACTGCCAAGAATAAGCAGTCTCACACGCATATTGGGAACATGCGATGCTATCCCTACTAAAACTGCCATAACACCTGCTGAAGCTCCCATGAGATAAGATCTTGCTGTACCCTGAAAAGCCGGAAACAGATTATAACTAAGCATATAAATGAGCGCACCCACTATAACTCCCAGGAAATAATAATTCAGGAGCTTTTTTGGGGAAAAGAAATTTAAAAAATAAATCCCCGAAAAATAGAGGATAAGCATATTTCCCAGGATATGCCAAATCCCGCTGTGGAGAAAAGAATAGGTGATGATCGTCCATGGCTTAAAAAGAAATTCTCCAGCTTCCTTGGGAAATGCAAACCATTCTACCAGGAAATCTGAAGGTATCTGAAATAAGTAAGTAATTGTCCTGAAAAGAAAGAACAACAAGAAAACCACCACATTTACAGCAATAAGTTTCTCTGTAACCGTAGCGGTCTGTATCTTATATTTAAACTTATCTGATGGCCTCATCTAATCCCAGCGGTTTTGATTAAACTGATTCTTTCTCCAGTACCATATCATTATAAACCCGAACAAAGCACCTCCCACGTGCGCAAAATGTGCAATGCCTCCTCCAAACAGAGAATAACCTGTAAAGCCGGAAAACAGGTCCAGCGCGATTAAACCAGGAATAAAATATTTTGCCTTGATAGGAACCGGAACAAAAAGTAAAAACAGTTCCACATTGGGAAACATCATCCCAAAGGCTACCAAAATACCATAAATTGCACCCGAAGCGCCAACGGCAGAACTTGAGTAGGCTTCCATCATTGCACTTATGGCACCCTGATCCACCCCTTTTGGAATTCCGTATTGACTTGTACGCATAATACTGTCAAAAGAACTAGTTAGCCATTCATTAATTTCTCCTGAACTGTAGCCTGCATCAAGCAATTCATTAAAGCCGTTTTGATACGCAAGATAATTTACCAAAGTATGTAAAATAATCGCACCTAAACCAGAAGAGAAATAGAAGAAAAGAAACTTTTTTTGTCCCAGCATTTGCTCTATGGGGCTACCAAAAGCCCAAAGCGCATACATATTAAAAAGGATGTGCATAAAGCTGCCATGCATAAACATATGCGTAACTAACTGCCATACTTCAAAATTCTCGTTTTTAAAAAACCATAGCGCAAAGAGCTGAATACTATAATTACCAAGAAGCTGACTGCCGATAAAAACCAGGACATTAATGATCAGCAATACTTTTACAGTTTCGGTAATTCTTCCCATTTAAGTAAATTTTTTCTCTAGTTCGTCTACTGTCAATGTGATAAATATTGACTTATTGAAAGGGGTTAAACTTGGTTCTTTGCAGGCAAATAATCGATTAGCAATATGCTGTTGTTCAGTGTTATTAAGGGCAGTGCCCGATTTTACAGCCATACTTTTGGCCATCGACTTTGCCAAAAGGTCTGTTTGCGAAAATCCGTTATCCGGAACATCATTTTCAAAATCTGAAAACAATTGCTCCAGGAGCATTCCCACTTCGCTTTCGGCAATTAGCGTAGGAATTCCTGTAATCTCGACTGCATCCTTTTCTATTTCTGAAAATATAAAGCCTGTCTGCTCCAGCGAGTCTTTAATCTCTTTAAGCATCCCCACTTCGTGTGTACTAAACTGCAGTTTCAAAGGAAATAATAATTGCTGACTCACAGCTGCTGAAATTGTTATATTTTTCAGTAATTCTTCATAAAGTATTCTGCTATGTGCGCGGTTTTGATCAATAACCAAAATTCCGCTTTTAAGGGTACTCACAATATACTTCTTGTGCAGCTGAAAGGTGGACGCTTCAGGTTTTTCTTCCCGGGCATCAAAGAGGCTTCCTGTAACTTCTTCGCTTTCAAATTCTACCTGACCAAGCCCGGCATTTCCGTTTTCCTCGTTTTCTACTCCTGAATAAAGACTTTCCCACGATGGACTGAATTCTTTTTTATATGAAGCCTTTCCCTGCGAATAGTTTGAAGCAGTTGTTCCTTCATTCTGAAACGGATTAAAATTACGGTCTACCTCTACACCGGGAGTTTCTGCATTTCTGTTTTTATAGGAATAAGGAGTATCCAGTTCGGCATCACGATCAAAATCAAGGACCGGCGCAACATTAAACTGTCCCAGGCTATGTTTTATGGCACTGCGCAGCATTGCGTAAAGCGAATGCTCATCATCAAACTTTATTTCGGTCTTGGTGGGATGGATATTTATATCTATACTTTTTGGATCTACCTGCAGATAAAGAAAGTAGCTGGGATAAGCTTTATCCTTTAATAAACCTTCAAAAGCAGCGACAACAGCGTGATTAAGGTACGGACTTTTGATAAATCGATCATTTACAAAAAAGAACTGCTCCCCCCGGCTGCGTTTCGCAAACTCGGGTTTTCCAACGAAGCCCGAAATTTTCACAATTTCGGTATCCTCATTCACCGGAACCAGCTTTTCATTAGTTTTTCCGCCGAAAATATTTGTGATACGCTGCCTGTAATTTGTATCAGGAAGCTGAAAAAGTTCACTCCCATTATGGTGAAGGGAAAAACTGATGTGGGGATGCGCCAGTGCTACCCGTTGAAATTCGTCGATAATATGCCGTAATTCCACTGCATCAGACTTTAAGAAATTTCTTCTGGCGGGAATGTTGTAAAAAAGGTTCTTTACGCAAAGAGATGTTCCCTGTGGATTAACACAAGGTTCCTGAGAGCTTATCGTACTGCCTTCAATTTTAATACAGGTCCCTACTTCCTCTTCTTCTGTTTTTGTTTTCAGTTCAACGTGTGCAATTGCCGCAATAGAAGCCAATGCCTCTCCCCTAAAACCTTTAGTCTTCAAGCTAAACAGATCTTCCGCCGCTTTAATTTTTGAAGTCGCGTGGCGCTCAAAACTCATCCTGGCATCGGTAAGGCTCATTCCTTTCCCGTCATCCACCACCTGGATCAGAGTTTTTCCTGCATCTTTTATTACGACCTGGATATGTGTCGCACCGGCATCTATAGCGTTCTCGAGTAATTCTTTAATGACTGATGCAGGACGTTGAACCACTTCTCCCGCGGCTATCTGGTTCGCTACGTGATCTGGTAAAAGTTGAATAAAATCGGCCATTTAACGTGCATTCGAAAAAATCGACAAATCGAAATCTATAATCCAAAGAAATATAAAAACCAGAACCAGTATAATATAAACAACTCTTTTATTGATTTCCCTGTTGCCCCGGGTCCTGCTGGATTTTCTGACTTCAGACCATTGGGATCCAAAATCTATAGCGTTTGTAGCTTCCTTGTACTTGTTGAATTTCGAATCAAAGTTGTAAATATTACCCGTCTCTTTCCCTTTATAATACCGGGGAGTGTAGTTATAGCGGGCGTTCTTCTTACTATTTAAAAAATTGACTTTCAAAATTTGGAAATTTATATGGTGGTACTTCAAATTTACTCAAAAAGCTCCTAAATTACGAGGCTATACTGAGTAAAATTAAAATTAGCAAGAATGATGCCGCTTCCTTAACAGTTGAAGGTTAAAAGTTTTAAAGCTTAAGGTTCCGAAGGCAGACGGTAAAAGGGTTTCAGGTTTAAAGTTTAAGGTTCTGAGTGGCCGTAGGAGGTTTCAGATTCATAGTTTATGGTTTATGGTTTATGGTTCAGTGCGTGTTTTTACTCTTCACTAATCATTAAAAACGGGCATCCTTCCGAAGCTGGGCCATTTTAATTGCTGCGATCGCAGCTTCTGTCCCCTTATTGCCATGCTTCCCACCAGAGCGATCTATAGCCTGCTGCATATTTTGGTCTGTTAAAACACAAAATATCACAGGAATATCATTCTGAACATTTAAATCTTTAATTCCCTGGGCCACACCTTCACAAACAAAATCAAAATGCTTTGTCTCACCCTGTATAACACTTCCTATGGCAATTATAGCATCAAGCATATCATAACTTTGCTGCATTTTTTTGCAACCGTAAATAAGTTCAAAACTTCCCGGAACATTCCAGCGAACAATTTTCTCATTAACCACACCGTGCTCCTTTAGTGCCTCAAAAGCACCCTTAAAGAGACCCTCCGTAATTTTCTCATTCCATTCTGAAACAACAATCCCAAACCGAAAATTAGTCGCGTTTGGGATTGTTGTTTTATCGTATTCTGACAGGTTATTTCCTTCAGTAGCCATAATGTAATTATTTCATTGCCTGAGCGCGGCCCATATGGATCGCCACCTGGTCTGCTTCAGGAGTATCGGGATATTCTTCCTTGATCCTGTTAAGGAACTCTTCTGCATCTTCAGCCTGGTTTAACTCCAAAGCTGTAATAGCTGCTTTCAGCAAGAATTTTGGGGTGGTGAATGAATTTGATCTCATAGAAGCAGCTTCAGCATAATAATCTAAAGCTTCTTCGGGCTGGTTCAACTGCATAAAAGCATCTCCTATCCCTCCCTTAGCAAGGGCCACGGTAATTTGATCATCTGCATTATAATCCTCAAGATAACCTATTGCTTCCTGGTAACTACCAGTACGTAAACTTGCAAATCCGGCATGGTATTTAGCGATGTTCGCTGCAGCTGTACCACTGTAGTTCTCTATGATTTCAGCAAAACCATATTTTCCTTCCCCGCCATTTAAAGACATTGTGTAAAGCGAATCGCTCTGTGCTCCAGTAGAATTAAGGGCGCGGGAAAAGTAACTTTGTGCCTGTGCCATCTCATTGGCTGCCTCGGCTTCTCTTGGTTCCTGTACAAACCGTTCATAGCCTAAATAGCCCAGGACAGCAATTATGGCCACACCTACTATAATGTAAATATATTTTTGGTTCTCGGCCACCCAGGTTTCTGTCCTGCCGGCACCTTCATCAAGAGAATTAAAAACTTCTGCTGTTGTAGATTCTTCCTCTACATGTTTTTTTTCTTCATCTTTATTCGAAGGTTTATAGCCTCTTTTCTTGTATGTTGCCATATCGTCTGTTTAATGCGTGGCAAAAATAGAATTTTTATTCAAAATTAAAAGAGAATTTATTTGTATTTTTTCGATATTTTCGGGTCATTCGCAGTGCGAAAAACTACAATTTTCATACTAAAAAATAGCTGATTTACAGTATTTTATGTTTTTAAGACAACTATCCTTACTCAATTACAAAAACCTGGATTCGGTTACATTTGAGTTTGATGCAAAGATTAATTGCCTGGTGGGACATAATGGCGTTGGGAAAACTAACGTTCTGGATAGTATTTATCACCTCTCCTTTGGAAAAAGCTATTTTAATCCTATCACCAGTCAGAATATTAACCATAATTCTGATTTTTTTGTTGTGGAAGGGGAGTTTGAGAAAAATAATAAGGAAGAGCATATTCTCGTAAGCGCCAAACGCGGACAAAAAAAGGTGATTAAGCGCAATAATAAGCCTTACGAGAAATTTAGTGATCATATCGGTTTTATTCCCACTGTTATTATTTCTCCCGCAGACAGGGATTTAATTATTGAAGGCAGTGACACCCGCAGGAAATTTATTGACGGCGTGATTTCCCAAAGCGATACTATTTACCTCAACTATCTTCTGCAATACAATAAGCTTATCTCGCAAAGGAATTCTTTACTTAAATATTTTGCGGCCAATAATTCGTTTGACCGCGATACGCTGGAGGTTTATAACATGCAGATTTCTGAACTTGGGCAGGATCTGTTCGAAAAACGGAAGAATTTTCTCTCGGAATTTATTCCGATTTTCAACAAAAGGTATGGCGATATTACCAACAATAGAGAACCTGTAAATATTAGTTATAAAAGTCAGTTATTCGATCAGGATTTAAGTAAATTACTGGAAGATAACCTTCAAAAGGACATGGCGCTGCAGTACACCAGCGTCGGCATTCATAAAGATGATCTAAGTTTTGAGATTGAAGGACATCCTATTAAGAAATTTGGTTCCCAGGGGCAGCAAAAATCATTTTTAGTGGCCCTTAAGTTGGCGCAGTTCGATTTTATAAAAGCTATAAGAAAGGTAAATCCCATTTTACTTTTGGATGATATTTTTGATAAACTGGATGAGCAACGGGTTTCCCATATTGTTGCTTTGGTTGCCACTAATGAGCTTGGGCAGATATTTATTAGCGACACCCATGCAGACAGAACAGAAAAGGTGGTAAAAGAAAGTAACCAATCCTACAAAATATTTAAGCTTTGAAAAAAATTTGGTCGTTTTTACTCCTGGGGTTTGTGCTTTTAAGCTGTAAAAAGAAAGATCCAAAAGAGCAGCTGCAGTATCTTTCGGGATACTGGGAAATTGATAAAGTGGAATTTGCTGAAGACTCTGTAAAAGAATACTCTATGAGTCCATATATCGATTATATTGAGCTTCAACAAGAAAAAGGCTTTAGGAGAAAAGTAAAACCAAAATTTAACGGCACTTCTATTGTCGCCGGGACGACTGAAGAAATTAAAGCCATTGTAGAAAAGGACAGTTTACGGCTATACTACAAAACTCCCTATGCCACCTGGAAGGAGACTGTCATTTCTGCCGAAGAAGATAGAATGAGAATTCTAAATCCTGAAGGAGTTATTTACCATTACAATAAATACAAACCTATAAATGTCACCACAAATGAAGAAGCGGAGCAATGAAAATATGAGTATTAGTGAGGTGCTACAGGAATTTGTAGATCACAATAAGCTGCAAAAAGGACTGGATAAAGTGACAGTTAAGGATGTCTGGAATCAGCAAATGGGACCTGCCATTCAAAAATATACTACGGCCATAAAATTGGAAGGTTCTACCCTATACATACAGCTAAGCTCTTCTGTTTTACGTGAGGAATTGAGCTATGGAAAGGAAAAAATTGTCAAAATGCTAAATAAAGAACTTGGGCGGGAGCTTGTGAAAAAGCTGGTACTTCGTTAGACTTAAAACTTAAAATGATAACAATCATTAAGGAGCAAAAAGTCAGATTTATTGTGAAAAAATAGTTGAAAAGTTTATAAGAACCAATACCACGGCTACTAATACTTTTACTTAAAAATCTACAGGAAAAATTTCTAAGCCCTGGTAATTAAGTCATTTTTTGAAATTCAGAATAAGCTTGCAGGCCTATTTTGATCATAAAGTAATACCGGAAGATTCCTCAGGTAAACCATGTAGATTTCTTATCTTTAAGTAATTCCTTTTCCAAAAATCAAAAGATGAATACTTCAAAAGAAGAAATGATTAGACTGCAACTGGAGAAAAGAGGCATCTATAATCCGCAGGTACTTCAGGCCATGAGTGAAATAGACAGAATTGATTTTATTCCTGATGACATGAAGCACAAAGCTTATGATGACGGGCCGCTGCCAATTGGAAAAGGACAAACGATAAGTCAACCTTACATTGTTGCCTATATGGCACAGCACCTGCAACTGCAGCCTCATGAAAAAGTACTGGAAATTGGCACAGGTTGTGGCTATAATGCCGCTGTACTTTCAAAGTTGGCAAAAGAAATTTACAGTATAGAAATTATTGAATGGCTACATAAGTTTGCTGTCAAGAACCTTAATAATTCTGGTGTAAAAAATATCCACACCCGCAATGCTGACGGTTATAAAGGCTGGCCTGAAAATGCTCCTTTTGATGCTATTATTCTTACCGCAGCCCCGCCCGAAGTACCACAAACCTTAAAAGAACAGCTTAAAATTGGCGGCCGGCTATTGGCTCCTGTAGGTCGAAGATCTCAGGAACTGGTGCTTATTACAAGGACCGGAGAGAATACTTATAAAGAAAAGATCCTTTTGCTCGTAAACTTTGTACCCATGACTGGAAAAGCCCGGAAATAAAAGAAGGGACAGAAAACTGTAAAATCGGGAATGATTTTTTTTTGGCTTACAATTTTACTTTTAGGGAATATTGCCGTTTATGAAAAAATACTTTCCCGGGGGAGAAAGTATTTCTTTAAGTGTGAACTTAATTATATCTTACTAAAAAGACGGACACTTATCACAACTGTCAAAAAACAAACTGGCAATTTGAATTGCAACCTCTCCGGAGATTGGCTCATCATAAGCCTGCGAAATAGAGACTGCATCAAAATTTGTGACAGTAGTTAGATCTAATCCCGCCTGGACAACATTTTGTTCCCCGTCATAAACAGGTTGTGTAACAGCAGGCATACCAGGTCCTCTGTTATCCAATGTTATCCACGGAAGAAGGTTCTCATTAAGGGGATCACCAAGAAAAGCAGCCCTTAATCTTCTCACTTCAGCAGCATGTCTCGCCTCTACAGAGTGGATACGCAGAGCAGGTTGCAAAAAGGCTGTACCCATTAAATTGGTTGCCTGTCCTTTATAAGCTCTTACGCCAGTATCTTCAAAAGCCTGAGCAAGAACAAGAAGCTGCGCATAAGCAGCATCATTGTTTGGATTAAAAGGATCGAACGCCCCACCCGCGGTAAAATCAAAATCGGGAGAATCAAATGCAGCATCGCCCAGCCCGGCCTTTAGAAAATTCACATGCGCAGTCTCATGTTTAGAAATTTGCATATAAACAGCCTCCGGTCTTCCTGAAGGCAATACACCCGAATCCAGTGCCTTTATATAAAAATCGGCTTCCAGGTACTCCAGGGTCAGGGCCAGTTGCAGAGCACTAATAGCTTCATTAGTTTGCGTTGCAGCCTTTGCTTTGCTGGTGGCAAGGCCAAAAGGTATTGCCGCTAAAGCTGCTTTTTTTCCCAAAGATCCAAAAGTTCCAAGCATTTGACGCCTAGAGGAGCTTTTCTCAACAAGGTCGTGCGAGGTAAATTCGTTTAAAAAGTTTAAAATATCCATAATACTATTTTTTTTTGTTGAAACAATTATCCGTTGGGAATGTTGTTATAGATTAATTCATTTTCTATAAAGCCGGTAGAAACCACGGTGTCTAACACATCCTTTGGTTCTGCTACAAGGTCCAGCCCGTTTTCATCTATAATATCATCACCCGCAAATTCTGTAAATCCCGGTAAGTAAATGGATCGTAAAGCTGAAGCGTGCCTGGCTTCTACTGAAACTATTTTTCCCGCAGCCACCAGGTATGCAGGATTTTCAATGAGATCTCCTGCCCCATTGTATGCTGAAACCCCTGTATCTTCCAAAACAATTGAAGTTCCCAAAACGGAATCTCGATCACTAAAGTCTATAGTACTAAAATCGAATTCTAAATCTGGCGCAACTTCCTCTGATGAAAATGTTGCACTTAAAACAGTTTTAAAGAATTCTCTATGGATTACTTCGTGAGCCTGAAGGTCTTCTAAATAAAGCTTTTCTACCGGATCGGCCGACTCCCAATAGGAACCTTCCAAGACCCTGGTATAAAAGGCTGCTTCCAGCTGCTCCAGAATATAAGCGTAATTTAAAATAGCCAAATCTCCTGTTCCTAAATTAAAGGCATCCCCGCCGTTGGCGTCTCTTCCAAGAATATCTTCTTGTTGGGACAATTCTTCCTCACTACAGGAATAAAGTAATAAACTACCTCCGGCAAGAGCCAGGCCTCCCAGTTTCAAAAATTTGCGGCGGGACGCACTGCCTCCATTTGGTGTAACATCAGAATGCCGCACCTTAATAATTGGTCTTTTCATCATTAATAAATTAGAATGGTTAATAAATATCGGGGGGGAATATAAATATACATGCTGAGCGGGGGAGAAAATCCTCTACAACTGTTAAATATTTATTAAATACACATAAAAAATAAAATTTCTCTACAAAATACTTCAAATTTTTGTGATTCCTACAATAATTAAAAGATTCACATAGTAGACAGGGACAAATTTAGAAGCTTTAATAAATGGTTTAGTAAAACTGACGAATTCTTGTTTAACCAATAGAAGGTCAAAAATTGGCAATTTTCGACCTTCATACATTCTCAGCTTCCTCCGGTTATTGGGATTTTCTTCTATAATTAAAAACTTTTCTGAATAAAAAAAAGCCACCGGTTTCCCGATGGCTTTCTTAAATATTTTATTCAGAAATTAAAACTTTTCCCTTCCGGCGAAATGAAAAGAGCCTTCAATTTCGGCATTTTCATCACTGTCACTTCCATGCACGGCATTCTCACCAATAGAAGCAGCATATTTCTTTCTAATAGTTCCTTCAGCAGCCTCCTCTGGGTTTGTAGCCCCAATAAGGGTTCTAAAATCTTCAACTGCATTCTCTTTTTCAAGAATAGCCGCAACTATAGGCCCGCGGGTCATAAATTCTACTAATTCTCCAAAGAAAGGACGCTCCTTGTGGATATCGTAGAATTTTTCAGCATCAGCTTTTGTCATTTGCGTAAGCTTCATTGCTACTATTCTAAACCCTGAAGCTGTGATTTGTTCTAAAATCGCACCAATATGCCCGTTTTCAACAGCATCTGGCTTTAGCATGGTAAACGTTTTATTTCCTGCCATTTTTGTTTTTTTAAAATTTGCTGCAAAAATAGGCAATTCACAACAATTACAAGGTCAAATCTCTTTTATATTGGCTAATGCTTTTTTAACCGCTATTATTTTTGGCAAATCTCCGGTATAATAAAGAGCTTGCTTCAGAAAAAGGCAGAAAAGAATAAATATAATGCTCATTTTTTGTTGCTTTGTTAAAATCAAAAAAAGAAGGTGCAATTATTAGTGAAATCTAATTAATGGTATCTTTACAACCAGGTATGATTGAACAAAATATACTAGAAATAACCGCAGAGCTTTCAAGAGCCAGTAATATTGTTATTGTCCCGCACAAGGGGCCAGACGGGGACGCAATGGGTTCTACGCTGGCCTTATGGCACTTCCTCAAGGAAAAAGGTCACAATGCGCACGTAATCGCACCTAACGATTATCCACATTTTTTAAAATGGCTTCCTGGAAATGAAGAAGTGATAATTTACGAAAGCAATCAGGAAAAATCGAATAAATTAATTGAAGAGGCAGAAATAATCTTCACTCTGGATTTCAATACACTTTCACGCTCGGGCTTAATGTTTGAGCGGCTGGAGGAATCTGAAGCTATTTTTATCATGATCGACCATCACCAGGAACCTGCAAAATATGCTCATTACACCTATAGCGATGCGACTATGAGCTCTACCTGCCAGATGGTTTATCACTTTATAGAAAAACTACGGGCTGTTAAGAATATTACTCCTGAAATTGCCACCTGCCTCTACACCGGCATAATGACAGATACAGGTTCCTTCAGGTTTAGCTCTACCACCAGTGACACACATCGTGTGGTAGCAGATTTAATTGAAAAAGGAGCCGACAATTCCACCATTCATAATAACGTATTCGATACCAATTCTGAAAATGGATTGCAGTTGCTTGGTGTTGCCCTTCAGAATTTAAAAGTAAACCAACATCTCCGGACGGCCTATATCACGCTGTCCCAAGAAGAGCTTGACAGAAAAAATTTTCAAAAAGGAGATACAGAAGGTTTTGTGAATTACGGGCTGTCCCTTTCAGGAATAGTTTTTGCCGCAATTTTTATAGAACACCGGGCAGAAAATATGATAAAGATCTCATTTCGTTCTAAAGGAGACTTTTCTGTAAATGATTTTGCAAGAAAGCATTTTGATGGCGGCGGGCACACCAATGCGGCCGGAGGGAAAAGTGATTTGTCCCTTAATGACACTGTGGTAAGGTTTAACCAGATTCTGCCGGAATATACAAAGGAATTATCTTTATGAAACTGAAATTTTTGGCACTACTTGTATTTGTCCTGGCTTCGTGTAAATCTCCCGAAGCAAGGTACCCTGTAGCACAAAGATCCGGCTCTTACATTAATGAATCTGCACAACGCAACAGAGATTTACTTAATCAGGAAGAGGCAACGATCCAACAGCTTATCGAGCAGGATTCAACGAACGATTATATCACTTCCAGCAACGGTTTCTGGTATTATTACAATCAGAAATCAACAGATTCCACAAATACTACAACTGCGGAATTTGGTGATATTGTGGTTTTTGACTACAGCATTTCAAGTTTAGATGGCCAGCCCATTTATGCTGAAGGGGAAAAACCTACAAGAGAATATGCCATGGATCAGGAAAAGCTTTTTCGCGGCCTTAGGGAAGGACTCAAGTTAATGAAAGAAGGAGAAACAGTAACTTTTCTGTTTCCTTCTTTCCAGGCATTTGGATATTATGGCGACCAGGAGAGAATTGGGACCAACGTTCCGCTTAAAACAAAAGTAACTTTACATTCAATAGAAACCGAAACAGATAACGAAACCAATAATTAAAAAATGAAAAAACCGAACTTATTATTTTTATTTGCAATAGCACTTTCCCTTTTATCCTGTAATGAGGAGTATCCGGATTTAGAGGATGGACTGTATGCAGAATTTAACACTTCTAAAGGTCCTGTTGTTGCTGAACTTTATTTTGAACAAACTCCAATTACCGTGGGAAGTTTTGTTTCCCTTGCTGAAGGCGAGAATCCACAGGTGGACAGCACTTATAAGGACAAACCATTTTATGACGGAATTATCTTCCACCGTGTAATTGAAAGCTTCGTTATCCAGGGGGGAGATCCCACAGGAACCGGTTCAGGAGGGCCTGGTTACCGCTTTCCGGACGAAACTAATGACAGCCTTCGCCACGACGAAAAAGGAATACTTTCTATGGCCAATGCAGGGCCGGGAACAAATGGAAGTCAGTTTTTTATTACCCTGGCCCCTACTCCTAACCTTGACGGAAGACATACTGTTTTTGGTAAAGTAGTAAAAGGCCTTGATGTTGTTGAAGCTATTGGCCAGGTTGAAACCGGAGCAAGAGATAAACCTGTGGAAGATGTGGTGATAAATTCTGTGAATATCGTAAGAAAAGGAAAAGAAGCTAAAAATTTTGATGCTGCCGAAACCTTTGAAACCGGACTTCAGGACATAGAAGCTGAAAAACAGGAAGCTGCGAGAAAGATGGAAGAAGCCAAGGCTGCTACCGCACAAGAACTTCAAAACATTGAAGAACAGGCAGATTCACTGGACAGCGGACTTAAAATCTATTTTGAAGAAAAAGCTGATGGTGAAAAACCGGAAATTGGACAAACTGTAGGTGTTATATATGAAGGATACTTTACAGACGGTGGTTATTTTGATACCAACAACGAGGAACTTGCACAGGAATTAGGTGTTTTTAACGAGCAGCGTGCCGCGCAGGGAGGTTACGGCCCAATGTACATCAAGTACGGCCCAGATGCGCCTATGATCCCGGGCTTTAATGAAGCACTGCAACAAATGAGCGTTGGTGACCAGGCTGTGGTCTTTATACCAAGCCATCTGGCTTATGGAGAAAGAGGGCGTGGCCCCATTCCACCAAATACAGATCTTGTTTTCAGGATAGAAATTACTGATATTCAGGAATAGTAGATTTTTTCATTCATAAAAAAGAAGCCCCAATTCGGGGCTTCTTTGTTTTTAAAATCTCTCTAAGTACATTTTAACTACAGGTCGATAATTGCCATTTTCAGTACCTCGCTTAAAAGTTACTTATTATTTCTTCGGAATATTTTTCAGAACTTCCAGAACCAGCTTATAATATTTTTTTGCTGAAGAAATGCTTGCACGTTCATCTGGAGAATGTGCACCTCTTATTGTAGGTCCAAAAGAAACCATGTCCATTTGCGGATATTGATTTCCTATTATTCCACATTCCAATCCTGCATGGCAGGCTTCAACTTTGGCTTTTTCTCCATTAAGTTTTTCATAAGTCTTATCCACCACTTTCAATATTTCAGATTCCCTGTTTGGTGCCCAGCCGGGATATTCCCCAGAAAGTTTTACTTTGAATTTTGCAAGTTCAAAAGCAGCCTCCACACCGTTGGAAAGATCATTTCGGGAAGATTCTACAGACGATCTTGTAAGGCAGTTCACTTCTATTCTACCCTCTTCAACAGAAATTCGTGCTATATTATTGGATGCTTCCACCAACCCTTCAATTTCAGGGCTCATTCTATACACACCATTGTGTGCCGTAGAAACCGCTTTCAGTAAATCCTGCTGATCTTCAACTTTCATTACCTGCTCCGGCACGTCAGCTTCAGAAATACTTATCTCCAGGTTTGGCTCCAGGCTTTTATATTCTGCTTTAATGTCATCGATCAACATCAGATTCTCATTGAGAAAAGTTTCTATATCAGATTTATCTACCACCACAACAGCTTCAGCCTCACGCGGAATGGCATTACGTAACCCGCCGCCTTTTAGTGTAGATAACCGTAACCCGTAGTCCCGAAAAGAATCATAAAGTACACGGGTAATCAATTTGTTTGCGTTCCCAAGACCTTTGTCGATATCCATACCGGAATGTCCTCCTTTCAGCCCCTTTACGCTTATAAGGTAACCCACAGAATTCTCTGGCGTATGTTCCAGTTCATATTCCCTTACGGCGCTAATATCAATTCCCCCGGCACAACCTATTCCAATTTCATCATCTTCTTCGGTATCCAGGTTAAGCAGGATTTCTCCTTTCAGTAAATTTTGGTCAAGGCCTTTTGCCCCGGTCATTCCGGTTTCTTCATCTACAGTAAAAAGAGCTTCCAATGCCGGATGCTCAATTTCCTTACTCTCCAAAATTGACATTATTGTGGCCACACCAAGACCGTTATCGGCTCCAAGTGTGGTTCCTTTTGCCCGCACCCAGTCGCCGTCCACATACATGTCTATGCCCTGGGTGTCAAAATCGAATTTGGTATCGCTGTTTTTTTGGTGAACCATATCAAGATGGGATTGGAGTACTACGGTTTTTCTATCTTCCAATCCGGCAGTGGCAGGTTTCCTTATTACCACATTTCCGGTATCATCTACCAATGTTTCCAGGTTAAGGTTATTTCCGAAGTTTTTAATGAATTCTATTACCTGCTCTTCTTTCTTTGAAGCCCTTGGAACTTCATTCAGGTCTGCAAAATTTTTCCATAATTCATGAGGTTCTAAGTCTCTTATTTCTTCGTTCATAATCTTAATATTTTGGTATATTCACAAATGTATTGGTAATTGCTTAGGTTCGAAAATTTGAAAAGTTATAAAAATCGTAATATCAGTCTGTGAAGAGAAAAACAACTTTAGTTCTTGCTTTATTGCTACCCCTGCAGATCATCTTAATTAAAATTTTATCTGCTTACCCCCTCTTTATTGAAAAGTGGTACAGTAATTTTCTCTATCCTGAAATTTCCAGTATCATGAGGATTTCCCTGGGAATAGCACCTTTTTCCCTTGGCGACCTGCTTTATGGTTTTCTGGTAATTCTCTTAATACGGTGGATTGTCATCCGGATAAAAGAGCGCTTTCGTAACCCCAGGAAATGGCTGATAGAAGCTTTTGCGAGTCTATCTATAATATACGCCTGTTTTAACCTTTTTTGGGGTTATAATTATTACCGTTTGCCATTGCACCGCTCGCTGGAAATTGAAAATGAATACACTACAGAAAAGCTAATCACCCTCACCAAAAGCCTTATAGCCCGTTCTAACCAAATTCATGCTGAACTTGCTGAAAACGATTCGGTAAAAATTGAAATTCCCTATAACACGCGGCAGCTTTTTGATAAGACGATTGAAGGTTATGAGAGCGTAAGCACCGAATTCCCCGAACTTGCCTACAGCGGAGAAAGCCTGAAATCTTCTCTTTACAGTATGCCTTTGTCTTACATGGGCTTTAATGGATATCTTAATCCGCTTACCAATGAAGCACAGGTGAACACGTATATTGTGCCTTACAAAATCCCTACAACAGCCAGTCATGAACTTGGCCATCAGCTTGGATTTGCGAAAGAAAATGAAGCAAATTTTATAGCCTGCCTCGTCACAATGAACCATCCAGATCCTTATTTCAGATATTCAGGATTTACATTTGCGCTTCGTTATTGTCTACATGAATTATACCGGAGGGACAAGGCCCTTTCAGAAGAATTAATAGCAACAATGAATCCCGGAATTTTAGCGAATTACAGGGAAGTTGAAGAATTTTGGGTGGCACACAAAAATCCGTTTGAGCCAATGTTTCAGATCATCTACAACCGCTATCTGATCGTAAACAACCAATCTGAAGGTTTAAGGAGCTACAGTTATGTTGTTGCCTTGCTGGTTAATTATTTTGAAGATGTAGAAAACGAATTTTAATTTTTTGGCACCAGTGAACTAAAAGAATCACTAATCATTTTCTTTTATTTAAATCAGAAAAAGGGTGCCAAATAATTTTCAGCCTGCCAATAATTGACATTTTAAGACCATCATCCAAAAATAGCCCTAAATGCTAATCTGCGTCAAATTCCTCAGAATTAAGAACAACCTGTGTAGACGGAGTTATTGCATCCTGGCGATCTTCTGCCGTAATAAAAACCCGAATAGGCTTATAAGGTGTAACGGCACGTAGTTCACCGCTGTTCTTCCTGTTTATCCTTAAATTTCCAATATTGATCGTCCCGTGGCTCTCCGTTTCCATCCAGACTACATAATTTCTTCGGGCAGGAGTAAGTCTGTCGGGTTGCGCCATATTTTCTACGTCCAGTTCTAGTTCAAAGTTATTATTGTCGTTCTTCTCTACCTTAAGTTTTGCCTCGGCGGCAGGAACTACTTGAGAATTAGGGAAATTAATTGTACTGGAGCACGCACTTACAAGGATGGCCGCAAAAATGAAACTTAATATTCTAAAGCCCTCTTTTATCGGCAATTTACTTTTTGCTTTTTCTATTGTCATTACTTTTCTGTTCATTAAAACTTTTGTTTTTACTGAATTTATTTAATTGGGATATTTCTACAAGGTATTTTGCCTCCTGTAGTTATAGATTACGAGAGTCCTCCAACTTTTCACAAGGTGAAGCGGCAAATATTGATGACTCTCATTTGTTAAATTCAAAATTAGCCTTTTTCTTCATGACGCCAAAAATTTAGGCTTGCCCAAGCGCTTTAAAGCGTTATTTTTTAAACAACTTTAACCATTTTAACTTTAGATTCGGGATTGTGTAAGTCAGCAATCTCTTTTATTATCTTTGCTTTATGCACAAACAAATTTCGAGCTTACAAAATGCTGCAGTGAAACATCTTCTTCAGTTACAGGAAAAATCCCGGAACAGGAGAAAAGAAGGGCTTTTTACGGTGGAAGGAATGCGGGAAATCCGGTTGGGAATAAAAGGCGGTTTTCAACTAACGGAAATCTATTTTCAGGCTGATTTAACTTCCGAAGAAGAAATAAAGTCAGTGTCCGAAAATGGTAATTTTCGACCTGAAGTGATCGAACTCTCCCCTGAAGTTTATAACAAACTCGCTTACCGCGGAAGTACAGAAGGTGTAATAGCAGTTTTTAGGTCCAGGAACTGTGCGTTGGAAGATTTAAAGTTTTCTTCAGAAAAACCATTGATACTTATTGCCGAAGCACCCGAAAAACCGGGCAATATTGGCGCTTTATTGAGGACAGCAGATGCTGCAAAGGTAGATGCGGTGATAATTGCCAATCCAAAGACCGATCTTTACAATCCAAATATCATAAGGTCCAGCGTGGGTTGTGTTTTTACAAATCAAGTTGCCACAGCTTCTACTTCTGAAATTATCGCCTTTTTAAAACGACAACATATTAAGATTTACGCCGCCGCCCTGCAATCTTCAAAAATTTACGCTGAAATTGACTTCAGGGAAAGTTCAGCAATTGTGGTAGGGACAGAAGCTACGGGGTTGAGCAGCGAATGGCTGGAAAATTCAGATCAAAACATTATAATTCCCATGAGTGGAGAAATAGATTCCATGAATGTTTCTGTTGCAGCAGGAATCCTGGTTTTCGAAGCAAAACGGCAGCGCGGATTTTCAAGTTAGACGGTAAGCTGTAGGCTGTAGGAATTTATACAATTAACTTGTTCAGGAAAGAATACTTTCATTTAAATAGAAACTCATTTTGAACTCAGAGACTTTATATTATATCATTATCGGGATCATAATTATCGATTTTATATTCGATAAAATCCTGGATGCCTTAAACGCAAAACATTTTGATGATCCCGTTCCGGAGGAACTTGAGGATGTTTATAATCCTGAAGAATATGAAAAATCCCAGCGCTATAAAAAGGAGCGCTACAAATTCGGCTTGATTACCTCAACATTTTCGGTTTTGCTTACGCTCGGTTTTATAATTTTTGGTGGTTTTGAATGGGTAGATCAAATCGCGAGAAGCATCACAGACAATCCAATATTGGTGGCACTTATTTTCTTTGGAATAATTATGTTTGGTAGTGATATTCTCACCACTCCTTTTTCGTGGTACAGCACGTTTGTGATCGAGGAGAAATATGGCTTTAACAAAACAACCAAAAAGACATTCCTACTGGACAAAATAAAAGGATGGGGAATGACTGCTGTGTTGGGTGGAGGAATCCTGTCGCTCATTATCTGGTTTTACCAGATTGCCGGAGATAATTTTTGGTGGTATGCCTGGATCCTCGTGGCGATATTTGCCATTTTTATGAACATGTTCTACGCGAAACTTATTGTTCCGCTTTTCAACAAACAGACTCCGCTACAGGAAGGTTCCCTACGCACAAAGATTGAAGAATATACCGAAAATGTTGGTTTTAAGCTCGACAATATTTTTGTGATTGACGGTTCTAAAAGAAGTACAAAAGCCAATGCTTATTTCTCCGGATTTGGGAAGGAAAAACGAATAACGCTCTACGACACATTGGTAAATGATCTTAACGATGAAGAAATTGTGGCGGTACTCGCGCACGAGGTTGGCCACTATAAAAAAAACCACATTATCGTTAATCTTACCGCCTCTATTCTTACCACCGGTTTTACATTGTGGTTATTGTCCCTTTTCGTAGGAAATCCGGAACTTTCGGCAGCATTGGGAGTTTCAGAACCAGGTTTTCATATTGGCCTTATTGCCTTCGGAATACTTTACAGCCCAATTTCAGAATTAACCGGATTTATAATGAATTATCTTTCCCGAAAATTTGAATATCAGGCAGATAATTTTGCGCAGGATACTTATGACGGTAACTACTTAATTTCAAGCTTAAAAAAACTATCCAAAAACAGCCTGAGCAATTTAACCCCACATCGCGCTTACGTAAAGGTACATTACTCGCACCCCCCACTATTGCAGCGATTAAGAAATCTAAAGGGGACTTTGTAGTTGTTTGTTTACAATCTTAATTGTACTTTTAAAACATGATGACAGAAGCCGCTATAAAAAAGGAAAATAAAGATATTGCAAGGCAGTACAAGGAACTTCTACGTATTAGTTACCAGATGCTCACAGCAGATGACAAGAAGTTGATACGATCTGCTTTTGACACTGCTGTGGATGCGCACAAAGACCAGCGTAGGAAATCTGGTGAAGCCTATATTTTTCATCCTGTCGCAGTGGCAAAAATAGTAGCTTCGGAAATTGGTTTGGATGCCACTTCCATAGCTGCGGCCCTTCTTCATGATGTAGTTGAAGATACTCCTTACACCCTAGAGCAAATTGAAGAAATGTTTGGTGAAACCGTTGCTAAAATTGTGGACGGGCTCACAAAAATTTCCAGTCTTAAAAAGGATAAGGATGTCTCGCTGCAGGCCGAAAACTTCAGAAAAATGCTGCTCACCTTGAATGACGATATTAGGGTGATCATTATTAAGATAGCCGACAGGCTGCACAATATGCAGACCATGGACGCCATGCGCGCGGATAAGCAGGTGAAAATTGCTTCAGAAACATTATATATTTATGCACCTATGGCCCATAGGATTGGGCTTTATAATATTAAGACAGAGCTTGAAGATCTCGGGTTAAAATATACAGAACCTGAAGTTTATAATGAGATCTTCACCAGGATCAAGGAGAGCAAAGAAGAGCAGGATGCATACATAAGGGAATTTTCCCGGGTTATAGAAAACTCTTTGGAGAGGGAAGATTTTGTGTATGAAATTAAAGGAAGGCCAAAATCTATCTTTTCCATTCATCGTAAAATGCTTAATCAGAATGTAAGCTTCGACGAAGTTTATGATAAGTTTGCGATAAGGATTATATACAAAAGTGAAGCTTATGACGAAAAATTCTTTGCCTGGAAGATATATTCTATAGTAACAGATCATTTCCGGCCAAATCCTACCCGCCTTAGAGACTGGATTTCTTCTCCAAAATCTACAGGTTATGAGGCGCTTCACATTACCGTGATGGGCCCAAAAGGAAGATGGGTGGAAGTGCAGATAAGGAGCCAGCGGATGAATGAAATTGCTGAAAAAGGTTATGCTGCGCATTACAAGTACAAACAGGGTGATGTCCAGGAAGAACAGGGAATTGAAGAATGGCTTAATCGTTTACAGGAAGCTCTCGAGAACCCGGAAGTTAATGCTGTTGATTTTGTAGAACAATTTAAACTCAACCTTTATTCTAAGGAAATCTTTGTGTTTACCCCGCAGGGGGATTTAAAGTCACTTCCAAAGGGAGCCACTCCGCTGGATTTTGCCTTCAGTATCCATACCGAGATAGGTACGCACACCCGCGGTGCCCGTGTGAACAATAAACTCGTCCCGCTAAGTCATGAACTAAAAAGCGGCGACCAGGTGGAGATTATAACTTCTGAAAACGCCAAACCTAATGTAAACTGGCTGGATTATGCCACTACTGCCCGGGCGAGGGCTAAAATAAAATCGTCCCTGAAGGATGAGAAAAAGGAAATTGCGGAAGAAGGAAAAGCTATACTTACCCGAAAATTAAAATCGCAAAAAATACCCTTCAACGAAAAATCAATTAACGAGCTGGTAGTTTTCTTTCATTTAAAGACAAGCCTGGATCTTTTTTACCGTGTGGGGATTGGAAAAATTGACAATCAGAAAATCAAGGAGTTTGCTTCTTCCAGGAGCAATGCGCTGGTAAGTTACATTAAGAGCAAGATCAAAAAGCCCGTTGTGGCAGAAGATCTTGATAAGGATGAAATCACTTCCAAATACGATCAGCTTGTGTTTGGAAAAGACCAGGACGAAACCCTGGATTATAAGCTCGCGAGTTGCTGCAATCCAATTCCGGGAGATAACGTTTTTGGTTTTGTAACGGTTAGCGATGGGATTAAGGTGCACAAAAAAGATTGCCCAAATGCAATCCAGCTTCAGAGTAATTATGCCTACAGGATAATCCCGGCCAAATGGATAGATAGTTCACAGCAGGATTTTAGAGCAGTCATACGGCTTACCGGAATTGATAATTTAGGCCTGGTAAGCGAAATTACCAAAGAGATTTCCAGTAACCTGAATGTGAACATGAAAAATATCAATTTTGAAAGTTCAGACGGCATTTTCAGTGGTAGGATTACCCTGGTGGTCAAGAACAATTCTATCCTTTCGACGATCATTAGCCGGCTCAAAAAAATTAACGGCATAGACAAGGTAAGCCGTGAATAATCCCATATCTTTGCTTTGGAGAAAGAATTATGAGTAAAAAAGTTGTAAATAAGAACGATCAGGCTGTCGTAAAAAACGTATTTACCAAATTTTTGGAAGATAAGGGTCATCGAAAGACTCCGGAACGTTTTGCGATACTTCAGGAAATATACAATAATGATGATCATTTTGATATTGAATCCCTTTATATCAAAATGAAGAATAAAAAGTACCGCGTTAGCCGGGCCACTTTATACAATACTATTGAATTATTGCTGGAATGCGGACTGGTAAGAAAGCACCAGTTTGGGCAGAACCAGGCGCAATACGAAAAATCTTACTTTGACCGTAACCACGATCATATTATCCTTACCGACACCGGGGAAGTTATCGAATTCTGCGATCCAAGGATACAGACTATCAAAAAAACCATAGAAGAGGTTTTTGATATCGAAATTACCAAACATTCTTTATATTTTTACGGCAACAAAAAAGAAGAAACTAATTAACCCAAATATTTCATGGCGGTAGATTTACTTCTCGGGCTCCAGTGGGGCGACGAGGGAAAAGGAAAAATTGTGGATGTTTTCACCTCCAATTACGATATTATAGCACGTTTTCAGGGAGGTCCAAACGCCGGACACACTCTCGAATTTGACGGTCAAAAGCACGTTTTACATACTATTCCTTCAGGAATTTTCCACGACAGCACCATTAACTTAGTGGGTAACGGAGTGGTAATTGACCCTGTGATTTTCAAAAAGGAACTTCAAAATCTTAGCAAACATAATATTGATTACAAGTCTAAGTTACTAATATCCAGGAAAGCGCATGTAATTTTGCCAACGCACAGGTTACTGGATGCGGCTTCTGAAGCTTCTAAAGGCAAAGCCAAAATTGGATCTACATTAAAAGGTATTGGACCAACATATATGGACAAAACCGGAAGAAACGGCATTAGAATAGGAGATCTTGAGCTGGATGGCTGGGAAGAGAAATACCGCTCTCTCGCTAATAAGCATGAAAAAATGATCGAGTTTTACAATGTAGATGTACAGTATAACCTGGCAGAGTTGGAAAAAGAGTTCTTTGATGCTGTAAAGACTTTAAAGGAACTCACTTTTATAGATAGCGAGGAGTATCTTCAAAACGCACAGGCAGATAATAAAACCATCTTGGCCGAAGGTGCGCAGGGTTCTTTACTGGATATCGATTTTGGAACCTATCCTTTTGTTACCTCATCCAACACCACTGCGGCAGGAGCCTGTACCGGTCTGGGTGTGGCACCCAAACAAATTGGAGAAGCTTTTGGAATTTTTAAAGCCTATACCACCCGGGTAGGTAGTGGCCCCTTCCCTACTGAACTTTTTGATGAAGACGGGAAAACCATGGCGCGGGTTGGTAACGAATTTGGTGCTACCACAGGTAGGCCAAGAAGGTGTGGTTGGTTGGATCTTGTGGCATTGAAATATGCCGTGCAGGTTAATGGGATCACGCAGCTTATTATGATGAAGGGTGATGTTTTAAGTGGTTTTGATACCTTAAAAGTTTGTACCGCTTATAACTACAGAGGTGAAGAAATTAAACATCTTCCTTATAATATAGAAGCAGAAAATGTTACTCCCGTATATACGGAAATGAAAGGCTGGGCGGCTGATCTTACCGGAATGACTAAAACTGAAGAGTTGCCGGACGAATTTAATGAGTACGTTAAATTTCTCGAAAAAGAACTGGAAGTGCCAATTTCTGTGGTTTCAGTTGGGCCGGACCGTAAACAAACAATTACCAGATAAAACTAACTAATAGTTATTATATACAAAAAGGCTGTTTCTCGCGAAACAGCCTTTTTCTTTGACAAATCTATTTATCTTTTTATCCTTCTGTATCTTCTTCTCCATCACCATTATCATCGGCGACAATGAACAAGTTGGCGATAGTTGTTGCAGTCTCACTATTTATTGGCTCATCAAAAGCCTGGGTTACTGCCGCAGTAACGTCACCAACGATAGGAGAATCCCCATAATCCAGAGTAGTTAAATCTACACCTCCCTGGGTCACAACATCTTCGCCATCATAGACAGCCTGGGTTGCATCCGGCATTCCTGCACCGCGTTCACTTCCGGTGATCCAACCTTTAAGACCTCTTATTCTTCTAATTTCTGAAGCGTGCCGTGCTTCTACAGAATGGATCTGTAAAGCTGGTTCAAGCCATGGCGTTCCCATTAACATTGGAGCCTGACCTTTATAAGCTCTTACTCCCGTGTCTTCAAAAGCCTGAGCAAGTGCCAGTACCTGAGCTCTCGCCGTTTCCATGTCCCCGTTCTCATTAAAAGGATCAAACATTCCACCAACAGTAAAATCAAACGAAGGTGAATCTGTGTTTACTCCAGCCTCTTCTAAAACAGCCTGTAAAAGGGCAACATGTGCATCTTCGTGTTCTGAAATTTTCATGAAAGCAATTTCTTCACGACTTCCGCCTTCCAGAACTCCCGACTCAAGTGCCATCATATAAAACTGAGCTTCAAGGTATTCTAGAGTTAAAGCTAATCTAAACGGCTCCTCATGAGCTCTTTGCTGAAAAAAAGTACTAGCACTTGCAGATTTTCCTGCAAGTCCAAAAGGAACTGCTGCAACAGCAGCTTTTTTGCCTAAAGAGCCAAAAGTACTAAACAGCTCTCGGCGTGAACTTGTTTTTTTGGTTAAGTTTTCGGATGTAAATTCATCCAACATTTTTATAATACTCATAATTTTTTTCTTTTTTAGTTGTTATCGCTTACGATCCGGTCATTGGTGACGGTAAATTATCTGCTGTAAATTCTGTAGCAATGAAACCACCGGCCTCACTAATAATTTCAGATGGATCAGCCGCTCTATCATAAGCTACACCCGTACCCTGAATATCTACAAGAATGTCATCACCTGCAAAATCCGCAGATTGTGGATTAAGTAAGGAACGAATTGCAGAAGCGTGTCTGGCCTCTACAGAAACAATTTTACCGGCAATAGTAAGGTAAGTAGCGCTCTCCAGTCTATCCCCTGCACCATTATAGGCAGCTACTCCAGTATCTTCCAGTAATCTTGCTGTTTCCAGAACAGAAGTTCTATCGTTAAAGTCAATAGAATCAGTATTAAATTCAAGATCTGGTAATACCATATCTTCATTTCCTTCTCCTACTGCAGCCGTAATTGCCGCTCTAAAAAATTCACGGTGAATCACTTCATGGTTATAAAGATCATCTATAAGTTCCTGTTCTTCTGCCGGAGCTCCTGAATAGTAATCTCCTGCTCTTACCGCAGTATAAAAAGCAGCCTCTAATTGTTCAAGAGCATAAGCATAATTAAGAATCCCTACGTCACCGCTACCCAAGTCAAAAGCAGCAGGCTCTTCAGGCTCCACGGGTTCTTCTGGTTCTTCAGGCTCCTCTGGTTCTTCAGGCTCAGGGTCGGGACCTTGTTGTTGGCCCGGGTTAAAATCATCATCTTCACTGCAGGAATACATTAAAAAGCTGGAGCCTGCAAAAGCTAATCCTCCAATTTTTATAAATCTCCTTCGAGACTTAAATTTTCCATTTTTTGGCGATTCATCAACAAAATCAACCTTTACAACTGGTCTCTTCATAATATAATTTTTAGTTCACGGTTAAACTTACTCGTAAATTAGTTATATAGAACTAAACAATTGTTAAAATTTTAATAATGCAGCTTCAGGAGACCAAGATTTAATATTTCCTTGTGCCCTATTAGGAAAATGTTAAGATTTACACATCTAAAACTGACCGGTTTTTGATAACATAGAATGTATCCCGATAGCGGATTATCCAATCAAAGACAGTTCAGAAATGTTTATACTAATTGCGCTGAATTTTCGTTATTTTCGCAGAAACTTTTTCTTTTGAAATACTTTAATTTCCTCATACTCCTTTTATTTACGTGCTGCTCTTATAGCAGCTATGCCCAGGATGCAAAAAAAATAGACTATACCAGCGACCGGCAGGTAAAAAATGAGGAAAGATATCCCGGGGCAATCATCCTTAGTAAAGTGGAAAACCAGGTGCATTTTACCCACCAGGGAATAGAAGTGTGGTGCGACAATGCTGTTTTCTACAACCAGGATAACTTTTTTAAGGCTTTTGGAAATGTGAGAATGCACCAGGGGGATACGGTGAGCATGGCCAGCAATTATGCCGAATATAACGGCACTACCCAGTTTGCTTTTGCCAGCGGAAAAGTTGTTATGCAAAGGCCCCAAACCACCCTTAAAACAGATAGCTTATTTTTTGACCGTGTAAAGCAACAGGCTTATTACCGTAGTGGGGGCAAGGTTATTGATACTGCCAGCGTCCTTACCAGTACTGTAGGCAGGTATTATATGGAACAGGATAAATATTCCTTTGTATCTGATGTTGTATTGACCAATCCGGAATATGTGATAAATTCTGAACAGCTTGATTTTTATTCAGAAACAGGACACGCCTATCTTTATGGCCCCACAACTATAGAAAGCGAAACCAGTACGGTTTACTGCGAAAGAGGATTTTATGACACCCGAGGAGATACCGGATATTTTGTAAAAAATTCGCAGATAGACTATAAGAACAGGAAAGTAGAAGGAGATAGCCTCTACTTTGACAGAAACCGGAATTTTGCATCGGCCACAAACAACATCGTGGTAACAGATACCATTAATCAAAGCGTTGTAAAAGGCCATTACGCTGAAGTTTTTCGCGAAAGAGATTCGGTTATTATCACAAAAAGACCGGTAGCCGCTACTTTGCAGGATAAAGATTCTGTATTTATCCATAGCGACACCCTCATGATCACAGGTGTACCCGAAGAAAGGGTGATCCGTGGGTTTTATGATGTAAGGATATTTAAAACAGACATGAGTGGTAAAAGCGATTCGATTTACGTAGACCAGAAAACGGGTTTAACCAAACTAATCAATAAAAGCAGTGGGCCTGTCACTTCTGTAAGTAAAAGGAGGAATCCGGTGATTTGGTCGGGTGAAAGTCAGATGACCGGGGACACCATTCACCTTAAATCAAACCCTGAAACCGAACAACTGGATTCTTTAATGGTGTTTAACAACGCATTTCTAATACAGAAAGACACTGTTGAAGGTTATAACCAGGTAAAAGGTATGGAACTGGTAGGACTTTTCCGTGAAAATGATATTTACCAGGTGGATATCAATAAAAATACCGAAACGCTGAACTATATGCGAAATGACCAACAGGAGCTTTTAGGAATTAACAGGACCGTATCGAGTTCCATAAGGATAATGTTCAATGAACAGGAAATAGATGAAATTTATTACTTTGATGATCCTGAAGGCGGTTTAATTCCCGAGGAAGAATTTCCGGTAAATGAAAGACTACTTATTGGTTTTAACTGGCGCGGCGAAGAAAGGTTAATGACAAAAGAAGATTTATTTAAAGGAAAACCTTTGCCTGAACTCGTTAGAATTCAGGGAATTCCTTTGCCGGAAGAGCAGGAAGAATTTTTCGATCAGCGGGAAGATGATGACCTTTTACTGAATGAGAACTCGCGCCTGCAGCCTGAAGATCTTCAGAATAAAGAAGAGGACCCGCCACAACAGGAGCAGGAAGAACTTCAGCCTGCAAATCTATTGAAGGATGAGTCCGTAACGGACGAAAATGAGGAAATTTGAAAGATGACTTTATAAAATACCAGGCGCAAACAACACCACATCCACTGGGCCTGGAAGTTTCGCACGCTAAAGGTTCTTATATTTTTACTACAGACGGCAAAAAACACCTGGACTTTGTGGCCGGGGTTTCGGCTTGTTCTTTGGGGCACTGCCATCCTGCCGTGGTTAATGCCATAAAGAAACAGGCAGATCAATATTTGCATGTGATGGTTTATGGAGAGTATGCCCAGGAACCGGCAGTGCAGCTTACAAAGCTTCTTGCTGCATATTTTCCCGATAATATCAAAAAAACGTACCTCACCAATTCTGGAACCGAAGCTATTGAAGGTGCTTTAAAACTTGCCAGAAGAGCTACAGGGCGCAGTGAAATTATTGCTGCCAAAGATGCCTATCACGGGAACACGATGGGATCGCTAAGCCTTATGAGCATGGAAGAACGTATGGCCCCTTTCAGGCCATTAGTAGGAGATATTTCCTTTATTCATTTTAACAATGAAGGCGATCTGGAGAAAATCACTGAAAATACGGCAGGTGTTATTCTCGAAACCATCCAGGGTGGCGCGGGTTTTATACTTCCTGAAAATGATTTTCTTAAAAAAGTAAAAAAGCGGTGCCAGAAAACCGGATCACTTTTGATTTTGGATGAAATACAGCCGGGCTTTGGCAGAACAGGCAAACTTTTTGGATTTGAAAATTTTGAGGTCGCGCCAGACATTGTGGCTTTAGGAAAAGGCATGGGTGGCGGTTTACCTATTGGTGCTTTTGCTGCTTCAGAAGAACTTATGGACCTTTTGGCAGACAATCCCAAACTTGGACATATCACTACATTTGGGGGAAATCCGTTAATTGCGGCTGCCGCTTTGGCAACTTTAAAAGAAATAACAGGAACAAATCTGATCCCTGCAAGCCTTCAGAAAGAAAAATTATTTCGGGAATTGCTTGTTCACCCGCTCATTACAGAAGTCCGCGGAAAAGGTTTAATGCTCGCAGTACTTGTGCCTACCGAAGAAATAGCTTCAGAAGTTATACTCAAGGCTAAAGACAGAGGCCTGGTTTTGTTCTGGCTCTTATTCGAAAAAAAAGCGATTCGCATTACCCCACCACTAAGCATTTCAGAAGAAGAAATAAGGGAAGGTTGTGGCATTATTATTGACACATTACAGGAAATAAATAGCCCGGCCGCTCCTGTTGATTAAATTGTTAACAACAATATCTTAAAAAATAGGAAAAGCTTACTATGATTTTTAATTTTAATACAGTAGAAATCCCGTAACACCTTGTTTATGCAATTGAGCCATAACGAAGAAAACAATTTCTCGCTTACCCGCTTTGAATCGATGCTGAAAACAAACGATGTTCTTTTCTTTGACTCGAATGAGTTTGAGAACATTATTCACCATTATTTGGAGAACGGCAAAATTGCACTGGCAAAAAAGGCTGTTAAATTAGGGCTTGCGCAACATCCCACCTCCACTAATCTTAAGCTTTTTAAAGTAGAGATCCTTGTTTTTGAGGACAAACTGGATCTTGCCGATGGATTGCTTAACGAACTGCAGGATTTGGAGGCTTCAAATGAAGAGGTGTATATCCAAAAAGCACAAATATTGTCCAAGAGGGACAGGCACGAGGCTGCTATTAATGCCCTGGAAATGGCTTTGGAAATTACTTTAGATGAAGCTGATGTGCATTCGCTTATAGGTATGGAATATCTTTTTCTTGAAGATTTTGAAAATGCCAAATACAGCTTTATGAAGTGCCTTGAAGCAGATGAAGAGGATTATTCGGCCTTATACAATGTAATGTATTGTTTTGATTTTCTGGATCAAAAAGAGGAAGCTATTGAGTACCTCAACATGTATTTAAATAAAAATCCATATTGTGAAGTGGCATGGCACCAGGTTGGGAAACAGTATTTTGATCTTAAAGATTATGAAAAAGCACTCGCTGCTTTCGATTTTGCAATAATTAGCGACGATTATTTTATTGGTGCCTATCTTGAAAAAGGAAAAGTACTGGAAAAGCTTGGGCGCTACAATGAAGCCATAGAGAATTACCGCATAACCCTGGAACTGGATGATCCAACTTCCTTTGCATACCTGAGGATTGGAAAGTGTTTTGAAAAGCTTGGCGCAGATGAACTGGCTTTGGAGAATTACAAAAAGACCGTACATGAAGATCCGCTTCTTGATAAAGGCTGGATTGCAATTACAGATTTTTACATAAAGAAACGCAATTATCAAAAGGCACTTTATTACATCAACAAGGCGATTAATATAGATGAAGAAAACGTGCTTTACTGGAAACGGTATGCGAAAATCAACAACCGTTTAAACTTTTACGAAGAAGCTGAGCAAGGTTATAAAAAGAGCCTGGAATTAGGCAATTATGAGCTGGAAACCTGGATCAAGCGATGTGATATCCTTATAGATCTTGGTGAGTTTGAAACTGCCATTCAAAACCTTATGCAGGCACTGGAATTTTATCCTGAAACTGCTGAAATTGAATACCGCCTCGCAGGGCTGTTTTTCTGCCTGAACGAAGGAGATAAAGCATACTTTCACCTGAAGAACGGTCTAAGGCTGGATGCCGAATATTATATTATTATTGAAGAATTGTTCCCAACGATCTTTAGACGCAAAAGCGTAAGGGAAATTATAAACTCCTATGTAAAAACCTCCTAACTGGTCCCTTTTTGCATAACATAAAAACCTGCTTAGATTTAGCTGCTTATCGTTTTCGTCCGCCTGTTCTTCAACTTTAAACATCTAAATTGTATACACTGTACACCATTTAATAACCACTCTATAGGTCGAACATGCACGAAAAAGAACTGGTTTAAATTTTACCAACTGACTTATCACTCATTTTCAATATTTTTCTTTTTTAAGCTAAAGCCCGAAACTTTCCAATTTAATACTGTAACTATTTACTTTAAACTTTAAACTTTCCTCCTTCAACTTTTTTATACCTTTGGCAGAATCTTAATTTAAGGATATGCAGCGGAGTATCAGAGATTATTTTACTATTACATTAAAAGGTATGGCTATGGGAGCTGCAGATGTGGTTCCGGGTGTCTCTGGCGGTACAATTGCTTTTATTTCAGGTATCTATGAAGAGCTTATAGGCACTATTGGAGGTGTAAATATTTCCCTTCTCAAAACCTGGAAAAAAGAAGGTTTTTCTGCGATGTGGAAAGAATTTAACGGATCTTTTCTTGTTGCCCTTTTACTGGGGATCCTCATTAGTATTTTCACAGTAATGCGCCTCACCAACTATCTTCTGGAAGCTCACCCCGTTCTTATCTGGTCTTTCTTTTTTGGGTTGGTACTTGCCAGCATTTGGTTTGTAGGAAAACAGATTCCGCAGTGGGATTTTAAAGTTGTCATGGCTTTACTTGTTGGTGCCTTGGTTGCCTTCTATATTGTCTCCCTTCCGCCAATGGCAGGAAGTTCAAGTACCCTCTTTTTATTCTTTGCCGGTGCCGTAGCAGTATGCGCCATGATTTTGCCGGGAATTTCCGGAGCTTTTATCCTTCTATTATTAGGTTCTTATAAAACGGTGAGTGAAGCCGCGCATAATTTTGATATCAAAACCCTCGCAATAGTGGCCGTGGGAGCTATTTTTGGATTACTTACCTTCTCCCGATTACTGAAGTGGCTTTTTAATAATTACAGTACCATTACCCTGGCTGTTCTCACCGGATTTATAGCCGGTTCCCTAAATAAAATCTGGCCATGGAAAGAAGTTCTTGAAACCGCAGTATATGGTGACAAAGAGGTAGTAATACGGGAAACATCTGTACTACCCTGGAATTTTGAAGGGGAAGCTAACACGTTTTTCGCCCTTCTCCTCATGGTAGCCGGCTTTGTGCTCATTTTAGCCCTGGAATATTTTGCCAGTCAAAAACCCCTGAGTGCTAATGCAGCAAACTAGGACCTTTACCGATAAGCTTTTTTTGGTACTCAAAGGCCTTGCCATGGGTGCTGCCAATAAAGTTCCCGGCGTTTCGGGAGGTGTGGTTGCTTTTGTTGCAGGATTTTATGAAGAATTTATTTACTCCCTTCAAAAAGTCAATTTAAAGGCTTTTAAACTACTTATAAGCGGCAGGTTCGGGAGTTTTGCGCAGTATATAAACGGGAAATTTTTGGGGCTTCTTATTTTAGGGATGCTTATAAGCTATTTTAGTGTCTCAAAAGTTCTGGATTATCTTATTGTTCATTACGAGCTCTACGTTTGGGCTGCCTTTTTTGGAATGATCATTGGCTCCATCTACTACATTAGCAAAGACTTTGAGGAATGGAGCAAAAGGAGCATTCTTTTTGTGCTTGCAGGAATTTTATTGGGCGTGGCGATTAGCTTCCTCGAACCTGCCAAACAAAATGACAACCTCTGGTTTGTGTTTTTCTGCGGAATAATAAGTGTTTCGGGAATGACGTTACCGGGACTTTCCGGTTCGTTTATCCTTATTTTACTGGGCAATTATGTGTTGTTGCTGGTAGACTCGGTAAATGCCTTGTACGACACGGTAGCCGATATTTTAAGTTGGAATTTCAGCTTTACCAACAACGGGGAGCGATTAAGATTACTTCAGGTTTTAGTGGTCTTTTCCCTGGGTTCTTTGGCCGGTCTGGTGTCGCTTTCACATTTACTGGGCTATGTTTTAAAGCATTACAAAAATGATACATTTGCAGTGATAATTGGCTTTATTACAGGTTCACTTGGAGTGGTGTGGCCTTGGAAAGAGGAGATCTTTAAAAAGGGTGACTTCGGAAATATCCTTATTGACAGCCAGGGCAACAAGGTTATAGATAACTACGACCGGTATTTTCCTGATTTTACCAATATTGAAACCTGGATTGCCATTTTTTTTATATTAGTGGGGATTTTAATCGTGCTGGCACTGGCATGGTATGAGAAAAAAGCAAAAAAAGCATGAAATTATACGGATTGCTAGGCAAAAACATAGATTATTCTTTCTCCAGGATTTATTTTTCTGAAAAATTTCAGAAGAAGCAAATAAATGCTGAATACAGAAACTTTGATATACCCGAAATTGGCCATTTTAAAGCTGTAATTCAGGAAAATGAAGCTTTAAGAGGCTTAAATGTCACCATTCCGTACAAACAGTCGGTTATGGAGTACCTGGACCGCCTGGATGAGAATGCTGAAGCTATTGGAGCGGTGAACACGATTAAAATTGAAGAAGACAGAAGCCTTACCGGCTATAATACCGATTATACAGGATTTTCGGCTGCAATAAAGCCAATGCTCAAAAATGGCAATTATCGTGCTCTTATTCTTGGCACGGGCGGCGCTTCAAAAGCAGTGGCCTTTTCCTTAAAAAAACTCGGAATAAAGTACCTCTACGTTTCCAGAAATCCGGGGACAGACCAGGTTTCTTATAAATATCTTGATGAAGAAACACTTCAGAAGAACAAAATAATCATCAACACCACGCCTTTAGGGACTTTTCCCAATACTGAAGATCATCCGGAGATTCCTTACCATTTTTTGACTCAGGATCATCTTGCTTTCGACCTGATTTACAATCCCTCTACTACAAAATTTATGGAACTGGCAGCAAAAAATGGCGCCGCCACCAGTAATGGCCTGAGAATGCTGGAATTACAGGCAGAGAAAGCCTGGGAAATATGG
>NZ_JAVRHP010000279.1:0-750 GCF_031846505.1 Autumnicola edwardsiae | reverse complement strand
AAATTCAATCAGCCAAAATCGAAATATGAAGCTAGAAATGCATTTCTAAGGGACGACTAATTAATAATTCAAAAGATCGAACCTCTCTTTCATCCGTTAAAGAAAATGAAGAGCGTTTTGAAGAAAATTTCAGCGGTGACCCTTTAATTACTACAAAACTCGCTATAGGAAATAGAAATATAGGTGAGGTTGGTTTTTCTTATATGGGCGGTACATACAATCGTGTAATGGAAGATGGACTACAGATAGATGAAAAGAATAGGAGGGTGGATGTCTTCGCTATTGATCTTAGCACTACTATTGAATCAACCGGCACTTATATTGTTGGAGAAGGCGCTTATGTGTGGGTGGATGTGCCAAAAACATTTACGCAACAGTTTGGAAATAAACAAGCAGGATTTTTTCTGGATGTAGTTCAACCAGTGTTGCAAAAGAAAATGTTCGGTTGGGAAAATGCATCCTTAAACGTCTCCGCTCGGACAGATTATGTTGATTTTAATATTGGTAACTTCACTCAAACTAATACAAATATAGGGGATGATTTAATTGCGGTTACTCCTTCCATAAGTTTTAGACCGTCACCTGCAACGGTTTTAAGGTTGAATTATCGTTATCAGTGGCAGAATGACATTTTAAATAATCCAGCCACAAAAACGGCCACCTGGTACCTAGGTTTTAGCACCTATTTTTAAGAATGATATGCTTTTTTAACTAATGGAGTGGGCTGCTCGGGGTAGCATGATTAGTTTA
>NZ_JAVRHP010000278.1:0-754 GCF_031846505.1 Autumnicola edwardsiae | reverse complement strand
CAGAGCTGCTCCATAATCGAGATACCCTAAAACAACTATGGGCCAGGAGCAGGTACTTATTTTATAAATCAAGGAGGTAAATGGACGGAAAAACCAATCAGAAAGAGCCAGAATATTTTTTGAACGCTACCCGGATTTAAAAAAGGCACTACAAATTATGCCAAAACCAATCCTGGATATATTTGACAATACAAAAGAAAAAACCTCGGCCCTATTACGATTGGCAAATGGGATGAAAAAGTAAGGCAGCTTTTAGCTGCTTCAATACACAAGAACAATGTTAATAAATTATATGAACATACTAAACTACCTTGATAACCGGATCACAAACGCTTCGGCAGAATCTTTTAATGCAAAAAATAAAAAGCATTTAGGGCAGTTCAGGGCAATGAGGAACATGGATTTTTTTTCTATTTTGACTAACAACAATTTTTGCAAAATACTAAAATCCCACAACTTTTGGACTTGATCCGAAAAAAGCTTTACAATTGATATCCAAAACTATTGCTAGATAACATTAAAACTTGTCGCACTGGCAAACAATCAATTATTCAATAAATAGAATTTTACAAAGTTCCAAAATTCATTTTTCCAAAACAAATGCTCAGCAAATTAGGGTTAAATATCTCACCTATTATATAGAATTAAGATGGAAGATATTGAAACTCCAGTCTAGTCGAGCTTCCGGATTTACAAATTTATTTTAAAATTTTTTGAATATCCGTAATCACTCATAATGTAATTTTTTTGTGTA
>NZ_JAVRHP010000277.1:0-780 GCF_031846505.1 Autumnicola edwardsiae | reverse complement strand
GTCCCTAAAGCAATCGTCTCCGATAATTTAAAGTCAGCGGTTACCCGTGCCAGCAAGTATGAGGCGGACATCAACAGAAGTTTTAAAGACTTCGCACGGCATTACAAATGTGTGATCAATCCTGCCCGGGGCTATGCCCCGCAAGATAAAGCTTTGGTGGAGAATGCCGTAAACCTTGCCTACCAGCGCATTTATTACCCACTGCGGGAGATGAGCTTCTTCTCTTTGGAAGATCTTAACCGGGAGATAAAACGCTTGCTGGGCCGGTACAACGACCTGTTGTTCTCCCGCAAAGAAGCCAGTCGCAGGGAACTGTTCCAATCCGTGGAACGGGAATACCTAAAGCCTTTGCCGCAGGCTACCTATGAACTAAAAGGTTACCGAAGGGCAAAGGTTCAGAAAATGGGCTATGTTTACTTCTCCCCGGATAAAAGCTATTACAGCGTCCCTTATCGTTACATAGGAAAAGAAACCACCATCCATTATACCAGTTCCATGGTAGAAGTATATTACTATCATCAGCGGATCGCCCTGCACCAGCGCAACCCATCAAAAGGTAGTTACAACACTAACAAAGAACACTTAAGCAGTACCCATAAATATTATAGCGATTGGAGCCCTGACTTTTTTAAAAAGAAAGCGGCCATACATGGCAAGCACGTGCTGGGCTGTATCGAGAAAATAATCACCGCGGTGGACTATCCTGAAATAGGATACAAACGAGCTATGGGGGTCATCCAGCTCCATAAATCCTATGGCTCCCAGCGATTGGACAACGCC
>NZ_JAVRHP010000276.1:0-794 GCF_031846505.1 Autumnicola edwardsiae | reverse complement strand
TTTCCAATTAACTGTACGTGATTTTTTAAAGTACTCATGATTAAAAGATTTAAAGATTACTAATTATGCCACCTGAACCTTTCAGATAGTTTGCTTTATTATTTTCTTAAATGATTTACTTATTATATCTGGAGCGTTTTCCTTTTTTGTTTTTTTTGGTGCGACTTCCTTTTGAATGTTTTTATAAGATTTCATAAGATTCATTTTAGATTTACTTCCTATAGCGCCCTCGCTGTTTCCTTTTTTTGTTGCTGATACATTTTCAATATTTGGAATTGATAAGGACTTATAAAAAGGAGGTACGACTGGCTTATGCAGTGCGTTCAACTTCCGAATGTTGGTATTTTGCTATTAAAAAAAGGGAGGGACAGTGAGGGTGCGGGAGTAATTCTAAAGGCGTTTGTGAAATATTAAAACATAGGAAGTAGCATCAAATGAATAAATGGAATTCTATTTAGCGGACTTACTTCACGATTTCGGCTCGGGAATGTAGTGTTCCTTCCCTGCATAGCGGGAAGGGTTAACGGAATGGAAAGCTGAAATTGGGGATTGTGTCCAAGACCTTTCTAGTGAAGCTCTTTGCCCGTAATGAAGCTTTTCGCGAAATGCAGGGGAATGTGCTGAGTGGGTTTGGGTGTAACCGTCTGTTATATACTTAGCCATCCAGTTTGAGGTACTGGATAAACCTTTATTTATTTTATGCCATAGCATAGACTTCATCAAACAGCTTTTTATCCAACCGTTCTTGTTGGCCAAAGCTTTTCTTTAGGACGTTGTGTAGTACTGAATTGAAT
>NZ_JAVRHP010000275.1:0-795 GCF_031846505.1 Autumnicola edwardsiae | reverse complement strand
AAGAGATGGACAAGCAAGCCTATATGTTTGAGTTAATTCAGGAATGGGAAGTTAGTGGTTTAAGTAAAAAAGATTTTTGTCACCATCATGGAATCATTCGGAGTAATTTTTATTACTGGTTCAAAAAATGGAAGAACAGCAAATCGGAAGCTTCAGATGGATTTGTAGAGATCACCCCGGGTAAAACGGATTCCTTCCACGCTCATTATCGACTAAAATATCCTAATGGAGTACAGCTAGAAGTCAGTGGTATTGGTTTGAATCAACTAGCAGCCCTGGTAAACTTGTAGTCCCATGTTCAGTTTAAGTTCCTCCAACCGATATTACCTTTATAACCAGGCCTGCGATATGAGAAAGGGTTTCCATGGCCTATCGGGATTGGTTACCGCTCAGATGGGAAAGGATCCCATCAGTGGCGATGTTTTTATATTCATCAACCGCCGGGCTACTCATATCAAACTTCTGCACTGGGAATCCGGGGGTTTTGTAATTTATTATAAACGTCTTGAGAAAGGAACATTTTCGCTTCCTAAAATGCTTGAGTCAGGTAGTGTTAGTTGGAGTCAGCTGGTGCTGATGATCGAGGGAATCAAGGCGGAAAAGCTGCGTCACCTTAGCCGGTATAATCCTCCCGAAGCCCTTGATTTTACTGATAAAAACACAAAATAATTGTTGTAATAAAGCAGGGAAATCCGTACTTTTATGCTATGGAAAAATCCCTGGAAACCCTTTCAAAACAACAGTTGTTGGCCCTTTTAGAAGAGCAATCAGCGCAGGCGACATTCCATAAAAAAG
>NZ_JAVRHP010000274.1:0-800 GCF_031846505.1 Autumnicola edwardsiae | reverse complement strand
CATACAACACCATGTTACTGCAATAGTCGCAAAAAAAGCTCCTACTGCAGTAACACTTAACGTTGTACACAAGCTAAAAAATGAAAAAAGATCTTGTAGAAATTAGTAAAAATCTTTTACAGAATATATCGGAATTGGATGATATTATAGATACTTATTTTGATCCGATTACTGACCTAACTGATACTGCAAAAGATATTTTTACACCCATAAAAATCGTTCATTCACTATATTCTTACAATAAAAAAAGGAAGTTCAAAAGCTTTCTAAAGTTATATGCTCGAAGCCTTGAAGAAGGTGGAATAGATACACCCGAAAAAACAAAAAAATTATATTCTTATCTTGAGAATAGGAAAAACTTCAATTTTATTAATGATACTATTGAAAGTTCTATAAATGCTAAATCTATATACGGATCAATGATATTGGGATATTTTGCAGGAAGAGTCTTTTCACAAACACTTAATATTACCCTGAAAGAACTAATAACGCTTGATGCACTAAAAGAATTGAATGACTTCGAATTAAGTTATTTTACTAAAATCTATTCAGTTGCAGATTTGAGTAAAACAGTAAATATCTATAATTATAAAAAAGATTTAGCTAATCCCTTCCTTTACGAGATAACCATCTCCAAACTAATTCAATTAAGAATGGTGGAAGAGGCACCTATTCTTACATCAGGAAAACCGAAAGGCAGTTTTATATCCTCAGAGATAGCAGAAGATGTCTATTTTATGATCAAAGATATGGGCATAGAAGAGGAACTTATTAATTATGAGATGTAATAAGCCTGTGTA
>NZ_JAVRHP010000273.1:0-812 GCF_031846505.1 Autumnicola edwardsiae | reverse complement strand
ACATTACCATCGATGGGACTGTGATATACCCAATAATAGCCCAGATGAGTTTTTCCTTTTTTTGTCTCATCCAGCACTTTTATTGTTGTTTCATCTACCTGCAAGTATCCTTGAGATTTTACATCGGCTATGAGTTCTTCAAAAAGTGGAACAATGCGATCGAGCCCCCTGGCACACCAGCCATTCATAGTAGAAGCAGCAATGGGGACTTTTTCTCTTTTAAAGCGTTCAAGCTGCCGGTAAAGCGGTAAATAATCGAAGAATTTATCAACGATGATGGAAGTTATCAGTCCTGACCCTGGAATACCTTTATCGATCACCCGCTCGGGAAGTTCTCCTATGATCACACCTTCTCCGGATTTGTGAGCGTATTTATACCGGATATATCTGCGAATAAAAAAACGTGCAGGCTCATATTCCAATTCATCGGTCTCTTCCTGGCCGATACATTTCATCTGGGAGATATCTCCCTCGGGATAGATCTTCACTTCCTCTACCGGAAGATGATCTGGAAGCGGCTGACGCCCTTTATGATTGGCATTTTTTTTCTTACGCTGGTAGGTAATCTTTTCTGTAAAGGCTTCTTCTCGTTTTTCAAGATCCTGGGCAGTAACCTCAAAAGGCAAAGCTAGCTGATCCTTATCTTCAAAACGCTCGCGTTTCTGACCGAACTGCATCCTTCGGAACATCTCCAGCTGGCTCTCCAGGTAGGCCACTTTTTCCTCTAGAACTCCGGACTTACTCAAATAGCTGCGAAGATGCTCATCAGCCCGGGCAAGTTCCTTATCTTTTTGCTTTAATTCTTTATCTTT
>NZ_JAVRHP010000272.1:0-819 GCF_031846505.1 Autumnicola edwardsiae | reverse complement strand
AGTTTGGAGTTTGGAGTTTGGAGTTTGGAGTTTGGAGTTTGGAGTTTGGAGTTTGGAGTTTAAAGTAAAAAACAATAAACCCCACAGCTTTTAAAAAACTTGCGGGGTTTTTATTTTCACCTTAACTCTTTAACTTTTTTCCTCTTTAGCTTAGAACTTTTTGCTTCTAACTTCATACTTCACACCTCATACTTCAAATCACGCTTCTCCCCTTGCTGGATAATCTTTTTCAACAACAAAGTCTATAGCTTTTAACAGTTCGTCAAATTTTGGGCGTGCAAAAGGCATACTCTGGATGGAGGCTGCATACAGCGTAAAATCTGGTTTTATCAGGAAAAGTCCGGGTTCAAAAAACACATCGGGCTCTTGATCTTTTACGCCTTCAGAAATATATAAATCCCATTTACGGGCATCTTCAGAAACCAGGTCGTAGCCGATAGTAAGATTGTCCACATCCCAGTCGGCAACTGTTTTCTCTGCACGTTCCTTACTATCACCGCTCACGCAAATCACGCTCACGCCTTTATCCCGAAATTTGTCAATTTTCGTATTCAATTCTTCCAGATACTTTTTACAAACCGGGCAATGCAGTCCGCGGTAAAAGATGACCATTATAAAATTTTCAGGCTTTTGTTCCCGCAGTTTCCATTGCATTCCATTGATGGTATTTACAATAAGTCCGGGTGCTTCCTGGCGGGGTAATGTATTTTTCATTTCTTTCAATTTTTATTTCCCTCAAAATACATAAATGCTTCTTCGTCGATGCTAAAAACCCGATAATCTTCTGTTAAGCTTTTTTTAAGTTCGGATTCGGAGTTT
>NZ_JAVRHP010000271.1:0-823 GCF_031846505.1 Autumnicola edwardsiae | reverse complement strand
AACCACAAATACCAATCTTACCCGTTTTGATGATGATATTGATGAATACGAAGATTTTAAAGGTAGAATATATATCAATTCATCGGGTGCTACCGGAAGGTATTTTAGCCTTGAACTAAATGAAGATGAGGAAATTAGCCTTTGGGCAAATTCCCAAAATGGAAATGGAAATATTCATTTTGAATATGTTGCAGATCCGGAACTTCAAAATGATGCAGTTGCGGTGGGCAAAGAGCTTACAGAAATAAACTTTATGGCAAAAGCTACAGGTACGTATCGAATTTATGATGACACCGATAAACCAAGTTACTTCAGGATTGCACGTAAAAGTGCTACTTATACTACTGTAACAGGAAGTGTTGATGTGGCAGAAGCCGAAGGTATCCCTTCAGATTACAGCATTGTATTCAAAAACCAACTTGGTAAGACCTGGAAGCTTTCTTTGGCAGATGGAGGGTCGTATAGTATAGTTCTTCCGGTGGGATATCAATATGAAGTTTCCTTAGAAGGAGCTGAAGGATATTCCGTAGATAGTAATACCAGCCTGGAAGTAACTGAAGAGACTTCTTCATTTGACATTAGTATAATTAAAGATTTGGTTTATGTAGAAGGCCTGGCCGATGTTTGGGATTTTGGAGCAAGCCAACTGGACGAGTCTCAATATAACAATATGCTGAATGAAGCCAGAATAAACTCCTGGTATGATTCATCTATCACCCCGGGAACTTCAGGCATAAATTTGCCAGATTTTACAGCTGGTGATCTTAGTTTTACCGGAGGTGGAAGTGACAGGTTACGAACAACCAATTTGAATCTTACCCGA
>NZ_JAVRHP010000270.1:0-831 GCF_031846505.1 Autumnicola edwardsiae | reverse complement strand
CCGTCTCAGTGATCGGATCCCGGAAGAAAATTTTTACCGACGTTTAAAAGAAGCCCTGAACCTGGAGTTTCTTTACCCGCTTACCTAAAAGATGGGGATAGCGGATAGAAAAGCATCGACCCGGTAGAACTAGCAATAAATTATATACGGTGTTACCTGTAGTGCTTATTTCAGATTTTAATTCGTAGTTGAGTATTCAGAGTCAAAAGTATTATTTTCAGTGTTAAAATTAACTGTCAATGTGTTATTATCAATTGAGCCTCCAGTTGATGCTATTGATTCTGAATTAGTAACTTCGTAAGATGTATTATTGTCAACATTTGTGACTTTTACATAAGTGTCCGATAAATAATTACTACCACTATTCACTTTAAATTTCACTCCAATTAAATTTGTGATTTCAACAGTTTTTTCGTCAGCCAATTCAGAGTAGGCTTGTGGGTCAATTATATTTGTTGTCTCACTTTGTGATTGTCCATTTTCATCATTCCACATAAATGTAATATCCAAATTCAAATCAGCATCAGAAAGTTGCGAAGTATATTCAATTTTGTAATTCGCAGTATTCGAGTTGTTGTTTGGTGTGTTTTCATCATCATCGCTACAACTTATTAAAATTAAAGCGAATAAAAGTAAAGTCATTTTTTTCATAAATTCTATTTTGTTTTTTTGCGTTTTGTTTGGTCGCATTACAGGTAACGTCCCGTATAAAAACAGTGCGAGTTTGCCAGCGATGATTTTCCGCAGGAAAATCAGATGCAGCAAGTACGCAAAGAGTTTCGATTCGAGACAGCTTTGAGCATTGTTTTTATATAGTGTCCCTGTTGCACA
>NZ_JAVRHP010000027.1:0-39040 GCF_031846505.1 Autumnicola edwardsiae | reverse complement strand
AACCAGGTTCTTATGGACATTCTTCCCTAGAAGGCTATATAAGGTACCGCAGGGGTGATTTTGAAGAAGCGTTGGCGAAGATACTTCCTTTATTGGATACAGATTTGAACCTCAGAGAGCAGGCCATGTTAAATTCTATTGTGGGGGACAGCTATGCTCAGCTTGGGCTAAAAGATAAAGCAACCTTTCATTTAGCACAGGCCGCAATTGCCGATATAAAGTCGTCTGCAAAAGAAAATCTAGCTATAATCAGGCTAGCCGAATTACAATTTACAGAGGGAAATGTACAAATGGCATCTATTTTTATTCAGAAAGCCAATGAGGATGCCGCGTTCTACGGTGCCCAACAACGAAAATTAAGGGTGGGGGCTATTTTACCGCTTATAGAAGAACAAATTATAAAGCAGGTAGAAGAACAAAGGGAGCGGCTTTCCAGGCAAAACCTTTTGCTCAGCCTGTTGCTATTGTTTGTGGTGGTTTTAGCTGTCATCATTTATTCCCAGGTTCGCCGGCTAAAAAGGGCCCGCCGGGAAATAAGTAAAGCGCACGAAAAGCTTCAGGTAAAGAACCATCAAATAACCAAGGTTAATGAAGAGGTGAAATTAAAAAACTTCCAGCTTAATAAGGTAAATTATGAGCTCATGGAAGCGAACAAAATTAAAGAAGAATATATTGGCTTTTTCTTTACACAGGATGCGGACATTTTTGAAAAGTTCAAGGACTTCAAGGATAATATTCAGAAAAATCTAAAAAAAGATAATTTAGAAGGGGTTAAATACCTTGTCGATACTTGTGATCTAAAGCGGGAGAAAGAAAAGTTGCTCCAGAATTTTGACGAAGCTTTTATTAATCTCTTTCCTGATTTTATTAAGGAATTTAATTCCCTTCTAAAGGAAGGGGAGCAAATCCTACCAAAGAAAGGGCAAATCCTTAATAAGGAGCTTCGTATATTTGCCTTAATCCGCCTGGGAATTACACACAACGAAATTATAGCCCAGATTTTAGGTTATTCTGTTAATTCCATTTACGCTTATAAAACGAAAATCAGAAAAAAATCACTGCTCGATAAGCAGGATTTTGACCAAAAACTTCTCGAAAACACCCTTCTTAAACTTTAAAAACAGTCTTTTCTTTCCTTATTTTCTATATAGTTTGACTTTTCATAAGATAACTATATATCTGAAATACAGATATTTGATTATAAAAATATCCGTTTATTTTCTATATGAAAATTTCAAACCCTCTTTTCAGCCTATAAAATCTCGAATTTTGTAAGGATTGTGAATTTTAGTGATCTCTTCCAGATATCTTTTACACTCTGCTGTAAGTGTGTGAAGTTTGGAAAACTTTATTCGATGGATGGTTTTTAATAATTTTTTTGACCAAAAGCGAAAACGTTTTCTGTTTACTAATCACCTGAATTCGCAAAAAGGACTTAAAAATTTATTAAATAAACAGAAATCTATGAGAAAATTATTCAAAAGCACATGGCTCTTAGTCTTTATGCTGCCGATGAGCTTTTTTGCCCAAAATTCCGTTAGCGGGGTGGTCACAGAAGATGCCACGGGACTGGCTATTCCGGGAGCTAATATCATTGTACAGGGAACGAGCAACGGTACTGTTACAGACTTCGACGGGAACTATACACTGGAGAATGTTGATAATGGTGACGTGCTGGTCTTCTCTTTTCTTGGGTTTGCGCAACAGGAGGTGCCTTATGACGGACAAAACACCATTAATGTTTCTCTGGAGGAAGACCAGGCTACTCTGAATGAAGTTGTAGTTGTGGGTTACGGTACTGTGAGCAGAAAAGACGCTACAGGCGCTGTAGAGCAAATTTCTACAGAAGAATTTAATAAAGGACCCGTCGCTACTGCAGGGGAACTTATCACAGGTAAGGTAGCCGGGGTCTCTGTAACTTCCGGTGGTGGAGCACCTGGTGAGGGCCAGAACATCACCATCAGGGGCCAGGGTTCTTTATCCCTGAACAGCTCCCCCTTAATTGTGGTAGACGGTATCCCGCTGGACAACGGTAATGTTGGAGGTTCCAGAAATGCGCTGGATTTTATTAACCCCAATGATATTGCAAGTATGACGGTTTTAAAAGATGCCTCTTCTACCGCCATCTACGGTTCCCGTGCTGCCAATGGTGTGATCCTGATCACCACCAAACAGGGAAAAGGAAATGAATTTAAATTTAATTATTCAGGCTCCACAATCCTTTACCGTCCAACTGAAACCGTGGATGTTCTTGACGCAGATGAATTTCGTGCTCTGGTAAATGAAGTAGGAAATGATGCAGCTATTGCTCGTTTAGGGCAAAGCAACACCTCCTGGCAGGATCAAATTTATACCGAAGCATTTGGAATTGAACATAATTTAAGCACTACCGGCAGGATTGGGAATTTTATGCCTGTTCGGGCTTCATTAGGATATACCGACAGGAATGGTATTTTGCGTGGGGATAATTTCTCCAGGACCACAGCTTCTGTAAATCTTAGACCAAACCTTCTGGATGGACACCTTAGGATAGAACTGAATGGTAGGGGGATGTACACCGAAAATACTTTTGCCAACCGCGATGCTATTGGAACGGCCGTAGATTTTGATCCCACACAGTCTATTTATGATGTCAATTCCCCTTTTGGTGGATACTTCACCTGGCTGAATTCTGATAATGTTCAGAACAGCCTGGCGCCCACTAACCCTGTAGCATTAATTAATCTAAGGGATGACTCTTCAGAAGTAAGAAGATTTATTGGGAATGCAAAGGTAGATTATGACCTTCATTTTTTCCCTGACCTTACAGCAACGGTCAACATCGGACTGGATAGAACAAATAGTCACGGAAGAACAATTACTTCCGAAGAAATGCCTTCTTCCCAGCTCGACTGGAACGGCTCATTCAGCAATTACACCAATAACGCCACCAACAGACTATTTGACGCTTACCTGACGTACAATGATGATTTTGGCGAGCATTCGATCACTGTAGTGGCAGGTTATTCTTATCAGGAATTTGAAAACGACAATTACAGTTATGATAGTGAAGCCGAAGAGGAAGGCAATGACTTTGAGTTTATAGACAAATGGAAAAGCACTCTGCTTTCTTATTTTGGGAGGTTAAACTATAATTATAACGACCGTTACCTCGCTACAGCTACTTTAAGGGCAGATGCTTCTTCCAAATTAAATCCTGATGATCGGTGGGGCTACTTTCCTTCTTTTGCACTGGCATGGAACATCAATAATGAAGCTTTTCTTGATGGTTCCAATTTTTTCGATCAGTTAAAACTACGCCTGGGATATGGGCAAATTGGGAATGTTAACGGACTGACAGATTATAATTTCCTTACCAGGTATACCGCAAGTCGTTCCAATGCTTATTACCAGTTTGGTAACAGTTATTACCAGACTTATCGTCCTGAGGCAATAAATCGTGATTTACGCTGGGAAGTAGGTGCCAATTATAATGTAGGGTTAGACTATGCTTTTTTCAATAACAGGATTTCAGGATCGGTAAACGTATATCTGAAACAGACCCAGGATCTTATTAGCTATGTAACTGTAGATCCATTCACCAATTTCTCGAATACTATTCCCAAAAATATCGGCGACATGGAAAACAAAGGGATTGAATTTGAATTTAATGCGATTCCTGTAGAAACAGATGATTTCACCTGGAGCATAGGGTATAATGTTTCCCTCAATAATAATGAAATCACCAATTTACCAGACCAGGTAGAAGTTGGAGGTATCAATGGAGGAACCGGTAACACCATCCAGCTTCATAAAGAAGGATATTCGCCATTCACCTACTGGGTATATAAGCAGGTGTATAATGAAGAAGGAAGACCGGTTGAAGGAGCTTATGTAGACCGTAACGGAGACGACCAAATCAATGAAAATGACAGGTACCTGTACAAAGATCCTTATGCTGATGTTATCATGGGATTAAATACAAACCTTAACTATAAAGGCTTCGACCTGGCCATAGTCACAAGGACAAACCTTGGGAACTACGCCTACAACAATATGGCTTCCGCGAAAAGCTATGCAGTAAGGGCTACAGAAAACAGTATCCTTACCAATTTGCATAGTGATTATTTTAATACAGGCTTTCAATCTTTAACTGAAGAAAACCTGTTGAGCGATTACTATATTCAGGATGCTTCATTCTTTAAGGTGGACAATATTACCCTTGGTTATACCTTTGATCAAATAATTGAAGGATCTGATCTCCGCCTGTACGGTACCGTTCTAAATGTACTGACGGTAACAGATTTCGACGGACTGGATCCTGAAATAAGCGGAGGTATTGATAATAATTTCTATCCAAGACCAAGATCGTTTGCATTTGGTGTAAACCTTAATTTTTAAAAAAGTAATATGAAAATGAATAATCTCAAAAAACTAATCCTCATCCTGATGGCCCTTATAATAGTGTCCTGTCATGATGACTTAGACCAATATCCTATAGATCCCGACAGCTTTACGGAAACCAATGTTTTTGCCAGTGCCGAGGAAGCCAGGGGAGCTCTCGCCAAACTCTACGCCAGTTTAGCTTTAACCGGACAGGAGGGACCTGCGGGACAACCTGATATTTCCGGAATAGATGAAGGAACTTCTCAGTTTTCCAGGCTTTACTTCAGTTTAAACGAACTTACTACAGATAATGCTGTTGTAGGATGGGGGGATCCCGGTTTACCCAATTTACATGCTATGAGCTGGGGAGCCGGTAACGATTTTACCACCGGGATGTATTACCGACTGGCACAGGAGGTTTCTTTTACAAACTCCTTTATCAGCAATGCAGAAGCTTTAAATGACAATCCCGAAGTTCAGGCTTATATTGCCGAAGCAAGGTTTTTAAGGGCTTTTGCTTATTATAACTTAATAGATTTTTACGGTGATGTTCCTTTGGTAACCATGGTTTCTACAGAAGTACCGGAGCAGAACACCCGTGAGGAAATTTTCTCTTTTATTGAATCTGAATTACTTGAAATTCAGGATTTACTGGCTGAAAGTGGTAGCGCTGATTATGGTCGTGTTGACCGTGTTGCAGCCTGGGCTTTGTTATCCAAACTTTACCTGAATGCCGAAGTTTGGACAGGAGAAGAGCGTAACACAGATGCAGTGACCTATGCCAGCCAGGCAATAAATTCTTCCTATTCAATTAATACGAATGATGCCAATGGCAATGGTTCGGCTTACGATGAACTTTTCCTTGCCGACAATGATACCAACGGAGCCCAGAATGAATTTATATTCGCACTTAATTTCGACGGAAATCAGTCCAGAACTTATGGAGGAACAACTTTCCTTGTTCACGCGGCAATCGGAGGTTCTATGGATGCTTCAGAGTTTGGTGTAAACGGCGGATGGGGCGGCTTACGAACTACCAAAGCTTTAGTCAATAAATTTGATTACGCTGTAACCGAGGAAGACGAAGACGGAAATCCTGTAGAATGGGCAGATGCCAGGGCAATGTTTTATACCGAAGGTCAAAACCTGGAGATCAACACTATTGCCAATACATTTACTGATGGGTACGCCGTAACCAAATTCACCAACCTCGATTCCGAGGGAAATGCGGGTAATGACGAAGGAGGAGAATTTGTGGATACAGACCTGCCACTTATCCGTTTGGCAGAAATCTACCTTACTTATGCTGAAGCCGTGCTTAGAGGTGGTTCGGGCGGAGATGTAAGTACCGCTGTCACTTATATTAATGAGTTGAGGGAAAGAGCTTTTGGGGATAACTCCCGAAATATTTCTGCCAGTGATCTTGATCTTCAGTTTATAATAGACGAAAGGGCAAGGGAATTGTACTGGGAAGGACAACGAAGAACAGACCTTATCAGGTTTACAGATTTTGTATCTGCAGATTATCTCTGGCCATTTAAAGGAGGTTCTCAAACTGGAACCGCTGTGGATCCATATAGAAGGTTGTTCCCACTTCCCGCCAATATCCTAACCATCAATCCTAACTTAACCCAAAATCCTGGTTATTAACAATAAATGAATCATACAATGAGAAAACTAACAAAAATAGCAATAGCTTTTATAGCGATTGTAAGCTTAAATGCATGTACCGAAGATGATGAATTCACTTTTACAGCAAAAGAAGATCCTACAGGTCTTATGTTCACAAGTTCTGCTGAAGGCTCCTATACACTCTCTCCGGCCAACGGTGATAATTTAGCCGAAAGGTTCGTCTGGAACGCTGTGGATTTTGGAGTACAAACTCCTGTAAATTATGAACTGCAGGGAGCAGCTTCCGAAAGTTTCGAAGCCATGACGGTAGTAGCTCAGGGAACTGAAACCAATGGAGCTGTCACAGTTACTGAAATGATGGAGTTCGCTGAAGAAGCAGGCCTGGACAATGATCCTACAACAGCAGAACCAAACACCGGAACCATTTATTTTCGGGTACGGGCGTACGTTGGAAGTGATGGAGGAAATGTGGTCGATCAATACTCAAACGTGATATCTGTAAATGTAAACCTTCCAGAACAATCTGAAGAAGAAGATGAGGACCTTCCAAAAATATATGTGACAGGAAATTTCCTTGCTGCAAGTGGCTACGGAACGGACTGGACTGCGACCGATGGAGTACCAATTGCTGCTGAAGCCGAAGGAAATACCGTATATGAAGGATTTGTATATATGAATGTTGATGCTCCTCAATTCAAAATTTTACAAACCAATGAGAATTTTGATGGAAACTTAGGAGATGCCGGGGACGCTGATGGTGTCTATACCGGGGTACTTGAAACTCCGGGTGTAAATGCAGGAACACCAGACGGTACAGGTGGTTATTATTTGGTGAACGTAGATACCGGTGCGCTTACTTATGAGCTTACCGAAACCACCTGGGGCGTTATTGGTAATGCAACCCCATCTGGATGGGACAGTGATACAGATATGACTTACGATCCCGATACCCAAACATGGAGCGTGACCTTAGAACTTACCGAACAGGAAGCAACAGATAATGGGTTCAAATTTAGGGCTAATGATGCCTGGGATCTTAATTTAGGTGATACCGATGCTGATGGTTCTTTAGAGTTTGCAGGGGATAATATTGGTGTTCCGGAAGATGGAAATTACACTATTACCTTAGATTTGAGCAATCCAAGACAGTACAGATATTCTATAAGTAGAAACTAAACATCAGGAGTCCGTTTAAAAGATGTAAATCTTTTAAACGGACTCCCCTAATTTTGATTAAAATGAAATATAAATTGATAAATCCATTAAGCTACCTGCTTATCCTGGTGGTATTCTTCAGCTGTTCTTCAGATGATGACGCTATTACTTCAGAAACAGATGATGGCCCGGTTACAGAACAGCCAGGTACCGCAACGGCCCTTGACCTTTCAGAATATGATAATGGCAGCCGTGTAATGATGCAGGCATTTTACTGGGATGTAGAGCCAAGATTTGAATGGTGGAATACTATAGCAGATGATGTACCTGCATGGGCAGATGCCGGTATTGACCGTATCTGGCTCCCACCGGCAACCAAAGGCCAGAGTGGGCAATATTCTATGGGCTACGATATTTCCGATTATTTTGATTTTGGGGATTATGAGCAGCACGGTACAGTAGAAACACGTTTTGGAAGCCGTGAAGAACTGGAAAACTTAATTGCTACCGCGCATGAAAATGATATTGAAGTAATTGCAGATATCGTTGTGAACCACAACAGTGGTGGCGGGGAAGAATTCAATCCTTACAGGGATAAAATCACCTACACCTTGTTTGATGAAGAACATGGCAATGCTTCAGGGATGTTCAACAGGAATTATGAATATTTCTATCCCAACAGCGTGAGCGATTATGATAACGGGAGCTTGTTTTATCCTGAACAAAATTTAGATCATCACCGGGACTACGTCCAAAACTGGCTTTGGAAAGATGAAAATTCTGTGGCCAAATACTACAAAAACGTCATGGGCTTTGACGGCTGGAGGTTTGATTACGTTCTGGGCTTTGAATCTTTCGTAATCAAAGAGTGGCTGGATGAGGTTGGTGGTTTTTCTGTAAGCGAACTCTGGGACGCCGATGCAGATTTAATAAGGGAGCATATTGAAGCAACGGGAAGCGGCGCTTTTGACTTTGCAGCATTCTACAGGATGGAACAGGCATTTGAAAGGTATGAAGACCTCAGTTACCTTACCCGCGACCAGGTTTGGCAAACAAATCCTGATAAAGCGGTAACTTTTACAGCAAATCATGATACCGAGAAAGATGGTAATATTAATAACTATCTTGAAGCTGAAAATAAGATGAAAGCTTATGCTTTTATAATGACTCATCCCGGTTATCCAACCGTATTTTATCTGGATTATGAAAATGAGGAATTCCAGGAGGAAATTCAGCAGCTTATCACTATTCACAACACGTTGGCAACAGGAGACCTGGAAGTGCTATATGCCGATAACGATGAATATATCGCTAAAAGAAGTGGTGATGGAAATAATCCCGGCCTTATTGTGTACATCACTACCAACGATAACATTAAAAGAAGGGAAGTGGACACCGATTGGAACGACATGGAACTAATGGATTATTCTGAAAATACAACTTACCGAGCTTCCACTAATGAAGGAGGTATGGTAATGCTTGAAGCCCCAGCCAGTGGCTACGCTGTATGGTCAATTATGGAGGAAACTTCAACAGAATAATTTTTTTAACGAAAAACGAATTTAAATATAATGAACAGCCGGGTACTTCAAAAAGAAGTGTTCGGCTTTTATTCAAATTATGAGAGGAAACATCAGAAACATATTATTTTCAGTATTAATCAGCTGTATATTCTGCCTCAGCGGATATGGACAAATCGAAAGAACAGAACCTCCTTTCTGGTGGGCAGGCATGGAAAAATCTGAAATCCAGATTCTTTTCTACGGAAAAAATATTGCTGATTATCAAGTATCCCTTCAGGAACAAATTCCCGTAACCGGAATTATCAAAACCGAAAACCCCAACTACATTTTTATAAGCGTTGAAACTGAAGGTTTGGAACCGGGAATGTTGCACTTCGATTTTCAGAAGAAAAACGGAAAAAAATTCATTAGGGAATACAAGCTTAAAACGAGAAGGGAAGAATCTTCAAAAAGGGAAGGTTTCAGCAGCAGCGATGTGATTTATTTAATCATGCCCGACAGGTTTGCTAACGGAAATCCTGATAATGATTCAGTAGAAGGACTTACCGACAAATTGAACCGAAAGGAAAACGGCGGCAGGCATGGTGGCGATATCCAGGGGATTATAGATCATCTCGATTATCTGGATGATTTGGGTGTCACCGCTATTTGGAACACGCCACTTTTAGAAGACAATGATCCTCGTTATTCTTATCATACGTATGCCCAAAGCGATGTCTACAGAATAGATCCTCGTTTTGGAAGCAACGAAGATTATAAAAAACTGGCTTCCGAAATGCACGACAGGGACATGAAGCTCATCATGGATTATGTGACGAACCACTGGGGCAGGGAACATTGGATGATCAAGGATTTGCCAACGTACGACTGGATCAATCAGTTTCCAGGTTATGAGCAATCCAACTACAGAATGGAAACTCAGTTTGATCCGCATGCCAGTCACCGCGACCACAAATATTGTGTTGATGGATGGTTTGTGAGAACAATGCCCGATTTGAATCAGAAGAATCCGTTGGTATTGAATTATCTTATCCAAAACGCCATCTGGTGGATTGAATATGCTAACCTTGACGGGTTTCGGGTAGACACTTATAGTTACAATGACAAGGAAGGAATTGCTGAGTGGACAGAAACCATCATGGAAGAATATCCAAACTTTAATATAGTGGGCGAGGTTTGGCTGCATGATCAGGCACAAATCGCCTACTGGCAAAAAGACAGTAAGATTGGTGCCATTCAAAATTACAACACACACCTGCCATCGGTAATGGATTTCACACTGCACAATGCCATAGAAACCATTTTTGAAGAAGAAGGTGGCTGGGGCAGCGGAATGGATAAAGTCTACGGCAATTTTGTCAATGATTTTCTATATCCTGATATCAACAACCTGCTGATTTTCATGGAAAACCATGACACCCGTAGGTTTAATGAAATTTATGATCAAAGCCTGGAAAATTATAAGTTAGCACTAACTCTTATAGTAACTACGCGGGGAATCCCTCAGCTTTATTACGGATCTGAAATTGGGATGCGTGGTAAAAAAGAGGAAGGTGACGGCGACATTCGCCGTGATTTTCCCGGCGGCTGGGAAGCAGATGAACAGAACGCATTCCTTGCTTCTGAAAGAACTACTGAACAGCAAGAGTTCCATGGTTTCACAAAAAAGCTGCTGAACTGGAGAAAATCTGCTGAAGTTGTACATAATGGGGAACTTACGCAATACATCCCTTACGACAATGTCTACGTCTATTTTAGAACTCTGGAAGACCAAAAATTAATGGTAATCCTGAACAACAATGAGGAAGCACAGGTGCTCACTCCGCAGAGGTTTGCTGAAGACATTGGAGCAGCTGGTTCAGGCACAGACATCCTCACCGGAGAACAAATAAATTTAACAGAGGAGTTTGAAATCAATGGCAAAACTCCAATGATAATCGAACTTAATAAATAATAAAAATGAAGAAGATATTTTTTTTATGGGCTCTTGGGATCCTGGCTGGGATGCAGCCAGTTTTCTCCCAATCTGCCAGCATTGCAGAACCCGGAGTCGCAGTTTTTTATCCGGCTCAATTTGATTCCACCGCCACCCTGCCCTCTTTGGCAATAGTAAAAGATCTTCAAAAAAAGGATTCTTTGCCGGGCGACTGGACTGTAAAGCCGGAATACCTGCAAATAGAGGGAAGAAATGCAGTAAGATTTGATTTTGAAGAAGGTGTTGATCTTTATGGCACAGGTGAGGTAATTGGGGATTTACGCCGAAACAACACCGATGTCACACTTTGGAACACAGATAACTATGAATATGCAAAATTTGATGGAAAGCAATTGTACCAGGCGCATCCATGGATCTTAGGAGTACGCCCCGACGGAACTTCCTTCGGAATTTTAGCTGATAATTCCTGGAGACAGGAAATTGTTCTTGATGACGATGCTGAAATAATAAGCGAAGGTCCTGCTTTTCGGGTTGTAGTGATTGAAAAAGAAAACCCGCAGGAGGTAATGAAAACCCTTGCCGATCTTACAGGAACCATGGCTATGCCCCCGTTGTGGGCATTAGGCTATCAGCAGTCGCGTTATTCGTATTATCCCGATACTGCAGTGGAAGAACTTGCCGATGAATTTAGGAAAAGAAAAATTCCGGCAGACGTTATATGGATGGATATTGATTATATGGATGGCTTCCGTGTCTTTACATTTGATGAGGAAGGTTTCCCTAATCCGGAAAAACTGAATGATTATTTGCATTCTAAAGATTTCAAATCAGTCTATATGATTGATCCTGGCGTGAAACAGGATTCTACTTACTTTGTATATCAACAGGGTGATGCCGGAAACCACTGGGTCTTGGATTCATTAGGAAATGAATATAATGGCGAAGTGTGGCCAGGGCAGGTCGCCTTTCCCGATTATACACGGCCTGAAACTCAAAAATGGTGGGCTTCCTTGTATATAGATTTTATGAACCTGGGGATAGACGGGGTTTGGAACGACATGAATGAACCGGCTGTCTTTGACGGACCGGGAGGAACCATGCCCGATAATAATATCCACCGGGGCGGCGGAGAATTACCTGAAGATATTCATTTGCGCTACCATAACGTGTACGGTTTGTTAATGGTACGCTCCAGTCGGGAAGGGATCCTTGATGTAAATCCTGAAAAACGACCTTTTGTACTTTCCAGAGCTAATTACCTTGGTGGACAACGTTATGCTGCTACATGGACTGGTGATAATTCGTCTACGTGGGATAATCTAAAAATGTCAATCCCAATGTCCCTAAACCTGAGTCTTTCAGGTCAGTCTTTTAACGGTCCCGATATTGGAGGATTTACCAAAACTCCTACACCTGAAGTTTTTGGTCACTGGATTGCACTTGGGGCTTATTATCCGTTTTCAAGAAACCATACTTCCAATGATACAGAGGCACAGGAACCATGGGCTTTTGGAGAAGAAATTGAAGATGTTTCCAGAACGGCTATCAACAGAAGATATCGTCTACTCCCCTATTTATATACCTTGTTTCATGAAGCTTCGACTACCGGAATGCCAATCATGCGCCCTACTTTCTTTGCCGATTTAACGAATCAGGAGCTAAGGGACGAACAACAGAGCTTCTTATTAGGGAAAAACCTGTTGATCATTCCGCAGTGGGCGGAAGATCTTAAGATGCCAAAAGGAAACTGGGAAACTGTTTCTTTTGAAAATGAAGAAGCAGATCCTTACCAGGCAACTGTAAAATTGAGAGAGGGAGCAATAGTTCCTGTAGGTCCCGTGATTCAAAGCACAGAGGATTACAGTACCGACAGAATCACACTTTTGGTCAGTCCTGATAAAGCCGGAAAAGCTTCCGGAACATTGTATGATGATGCCGGAGAAGGTTTTGGATATAAAGATGGAGAATTTTCCATTATTGAATTCACTGCTTCAAAAGTTTCAGGAAAAAGAATTAAAGTAAATGTAAAACAAACGGAAGGTAACCTTAAAAAAGACCGGCAATATAGAATTGCACTGGTAAAAGACGGAAAAGTCACCTATTCCCCATGGTCTTCAAAAAATACATTTACTATCAAAATTTAGCAATAAATGAAAAAGATAATTTTAGTTGCCTGCACACTATTTTCTATAGGTGCGGCCAATTCCCAAAGCCTGAATTCACCCAACGGAGAGCTGGAAATGCAGTTCTCCCTGAATGAAAGCGGAGCACCGATTTACAGCCTTTCATATGCTGAAAAATCAATTATAGAACCTAGTTCGCTGGGGCTAGACCTTAAAAATCAGGAAGACCTCCTGGAAAATTTCACTGTTGCCGGTATAGAGGAAACCAGCTATGATGAAACCTGGGAACCTGTATGGGGCGAGCAGAAAGAGATAAGGAACCACTACAATGAAATGGAAGTAAAACTGCTTCAGGAGGAAACGAACCGTGAAATGATCATTCGTTTTCGTCTTTTCGATGACGGACTGGGTTTCCGGTATGAATTTTCGCAGCAAAAAAATCTGGGGCACTTCGTCATTGCAAATGAGAAAACTGAGTTTGCCATGACGGGAGACCATACGGCTTTTTGGATTCCGGGAGATTACGACACTCAGGAATATGATTATACCGAATCTAAACTTTCAGAAATAAGAGGGTTAATGGAAAATTCCATTACCGCTAACGTTTCACAAACTTCTTTTTCTCCAACAGGCGTGCAGACTTCATTGATGTTGAAAACCGATGATGGTTTGTACATTAATTTGCACGAGGCTGCTTTGGTAAACTATCCCGTAATGCACCTGAACTTAGATGATGAAAAATTTGTTTTTGAATCTTGGTTAACTCCTAATCTTGAGGGAGATAAAGCTTATATGATAGCTCCTTCCACTACTCCATGGAGAACAATTATTGTAAGTGATGACGCCCGGGAAATACTGGCTTCAAAAATGACCTATAACCTGAACGAACCTTCTGAAATTGAAGATACTTCCTGGATTAAACCTATGAAGTACGTTGGTGTTTGGTGGGAAATGATTACCGGTAAAAGCACCTGGTCTTACACCCATGATTTTACCGCAGTGCAATTAGGAGAAACAGATTATGAAACTGCAACGCCTAACAGCACTCACGGCGCAACCACAGAACATGTGAAGGATTATATAGATTTTGCTTCGGAACATGGTTTTGACGGTGTATTGGTGGAAGGCTGGAACATTGGCTGGGAAGACTGGTTTGGTCATTCCAAAGATTATGTTTTTGATTTTGTAACCCCATATCCCGATTTTGATGTGGAAGAAATCCAGGAATATGCGGAAAACAAAAATGTAAAAATGATCATGCACCATGAAACCTCATCTTCCGTAAGAAATTATGAGCGTCATTTAGATACAGCGTATCAGTTTATGAAAAAGTACGGTTATGATGCTGTAAAAAGTGGATATGTAGGAGATATTCTTCCCAGGGGAGAAAATCATTACAGTCAGTGGTTGGTGAACCATTATTTATATGCGGTTCAAAAAGCTGCAGATTATGAGATTATGGTGAATGCTCACGAAGCGGCACGCCCAACCGGACTTGCACGTACGTGGCCAAACCTTATCGCCAATGAATCGGCACGGGGAACGGAATATCAGGCATTTGGCGGGTCTAAACCCAATCACGTAACGGTTCTGCCATTTACAAGGCAAATTGGTGGACCTATGGATTATACTCCAGGAATTTTTGAAATGGATATTAGCAAACTGAATCCTGAAAACACTTCTCATGTCAACAGTACCATCGCTAATCAGCTGGCCTTGTATGTAACCATGTATAGTCCGTTGCAAATGGCTGCCGATCTTCCGGTAAACTATAACAGATTTTCGGATGCTTTTCAATTTATTAAAGATGTTGCCCTTGATTGGGACGAGAGTATTTATCTTGAAGCCGAACCTGGAGATTACGTGACTGTAGCCCGAAAAGAAAAGGGGGATGATAATTGGTTCGTTGGAAACGTGAACGGGGAAGAAACGCGGACATCAAAAATAAAATTTGACTTTCTGGACCCTAATAAGACATACATTGCCACCATCTACTCAGATTCCAAAGATGCTCATTTCAGAAATAATCCGCAGGCGTATGAGATCAGAAAAGTAAGGGTGACTAATAAGTCCAGCCTTTCACAAACATCTGCTCCCGGCGGCGGTTATGCCATCAGCGTAGTGCCTGTAGAGAAGTCTGAAACCAGGGGCTTGAAAAAGCTGTAGGACAGCCATATCTTAATAATAGTCTAACCAGCTGGCATAGAATTTCTATGCCAGTTGGTTTATAAAAATTTCTTAAACAGGCGAGAGCATCTTTCCTTTAACGGAAGCTCCAATTCTCATCAGAAATTTTTCTCCTATTCCTAAGCATTTGTTTTTGATTTCGCTGTATTAGCTTTTATCTTTTAGTTATATTTATTTGGTTAATGCAGAAGGTGTTATGGAAAAATTTATTCTAAATGCTGGAAAAGTATTGGCTAAATGGAGGTCAGGGATAAATTATTTCTTGGAAGAGAAAGTGCAGAATAGTTCCACTAACCTTATTCTTTTCATCCTTTCTGTCTTTGTTGTTTTTATTGTAAGCTTCAGCCTTATTTTCGGTCCAGGATCTATTACTGATAATTTCCCCGTTTTCTTAATCCTTTTCGCAGTAATGGTTTTGGTTCTGGTTTGGCTGGCCATTTTCTACGAATCAAATAAGTATTTAGAAACCGGACGTCATGATTTTCGGATAATTCCTCTTAGAAAATTGCAGGTAAGGTTAGAACTACTCAACCTGGATAAAGAATCAAAAGAGCAATTCATCAGGTTGATGAAGGGGTTGCGGGTCAGGAAAAAGATCAATTTCACCATGGGCAATAAAAGTGGTGATTCAGCTAACCATCGTATCCTGTTCGTGTTGTTCGATGAATTGGTGGTAGGAGGTATTCAGGATCTTACCGGAGAGCGGAAACGAAGCTTTTTCAACTTACTCATGGATTCCTTCTTAATGAACGGCGAGCCGCTAAAAGAAAACACCTTAAAAACCAGTTTTTCCGCTTGGAAAAACGATCAGGAAAAAATTAATTCCCGCAATCAGCGAAAGCTCGTCCGGCAGATGCTGGGAATAGAATAATTATAGCGTAATCTTCTTTTTTATTGAATTATCCTATTGATTTATAGGTATTTGCTTTCCTAAGTTTGTCTTGCGCAAAATGTAAAAGGCCTTTTACTCATTTTCTAATTTTAATACTATAGTTATGAATGAGCAAGATCAAGTGGTGGGTTTATTAGAAGATATTAAGGTCTTACTGTCCCACACCAAAAAAGTAATGAACGTGGATGATCTGGTACAATATACCGGACTCTCCAAAAGCAAGATTTATAAGCTTACCCATTTAAAGCTTATCCCTACGGGTAATAATCCCAATATCCGTCAGAAGTTTTTTGATAAGGATAAAATAGATGCCTGGTTGTTGGGGGAACCAAACCTTTCTGATGAATTCCTGGAGCAGCAGTTTAATCAAAAGCTGCTTAAGAACCGGAAGTAGGTTTTTCCATTCACTAATCTCAAATTTTCGAAGATGAAAAATATATCCTATATCAGGGTAGGTACCTGCTACTATAAAATCGTACAGATACCAACCATTTCAGGAAGCTTTAATGAGAGCCTGGTTCCATGGAACATTGAAACCCTCCGCAATGATCACGGCAAAGCTTTTATTGGCGCCATTAAAAAATATGATGGCTTCACCTGCCTTCCCGGTCATAAAGATTTTAAAAAGGAATGTCATGGGTTTTACAATACCTATTCTCCTTTGCCTCATATCCCGCAGGAAGGGAAGGTGGATATTTCACTACGCTTTGTTAAGCATGTTTTTGGGGACCAGTTCGAGCTGGGACTTGATTATATACAGCTATTGTATTCCAGGCCGCTCCAGATCTTACCCATCCTGTGCCTGGTATCCAAAGAGAGGGTTACAGGTAAAACAACCTTTCTCAAATGGTTAAAAGCCATTTTCGACAATAACCTGACTTACCTCACCAATGACAATTTCAGCAGCCAGTTTAATGCTGATTGGGCCAACAAACTTCTTATATGTATCGATGAAGTACTATTCAACAAAGAAGAGCTTACAGAACGGATCAAGTACTTAAGTACCACCGATTTTAATAAACTGGAAGCTAAAGGCAAGGACAAGCGCGAGGTGGAATTCTTTAGCAAGTTTATCCTTTGCAGCAACAATGAAGATAACTTCATTAAAATCGATAGTGAGGAAACGCGCTTCTGGGTATTAAAAGTTCCTTCCTTAAAAAAAGAAGAAACCCATTTTTTAGAAGATCTGAAGGCAGAAATTTCGGCATTTCTATATTACCTCGATCAGCGCCAGTTAACTAGCAGGCACAGCACGAGGATGTGGTTTGCGCCAGAAGAGGTACGCACCGATGCTTTGGCCAGTTTGATGCAGAATAACCGAAACCGTGTGGAAAAGGAACTGGCTAATATGATCCTGAGCGTCATGGAAACTTATGAAGTGGATGAAGTAAATATTTGCCCCGTGGATGCGTTGCATGTTTTAAACCGCACCCGGATTAAAACAGACTTAACACAATTACGGCAGATCCTAAAAAAGGATTGGAAACTAAGCAACCAGGACAACTCCCTTAGCTATCAGAAGATGATCATGTGGGTGGATGGCGGACTGGGGTTCATTCCTGCAAAAGGAAGATACTATACTGTTACAGCATCTTTTTTACTGCAGCGCTTTGGCCAAGAACAGCAAACTGATGAGATGATGAATAAGTGATACACCTGTGAAAGGTACGGTTTACAAGGTCTTTCCGTCAAATAATCATCATTCCAGGTCATCCTGAGAGTATACTACTAGTAAACAGCATTAGGTTATTTCTTTTTTTTTGATGAATGATGAGAAAATATAAATAAGACTAGTGATACTCTGGGTTTTCAGCCGCATCATTTTCCTCATCGTTTTTTCATCAAAGAAAAATGATGAAGTGGGAATAGCAAGAATTAGTAGTACTCATCAATGAAAAGTGAAATGAGAAGAGAAAATAGTATATCCAAGAGCTGTGAAAGCGCCCGTAATATTTGCATCGTAAAAACGCTGGCAAAATTAGGGCACTTCCCCAGCAGAACATCGGAGAAAGAAGCTTGGTTTCTGAGTCCCCTTCGGTCAGAAACCCAAGCCTCTTTCAACGTTTCTTTGCGTAAGAACATATGGTATGACTTCGGAATTGGAGAAGGAGGTTCTATTATAGATTTGATTATGGCTATTAAGTCCTGTTCTATAAAGGAGGCAGTGCAGTTCTTACAAGCGGACACTATAATTCCTTATTTTATTGCGCCTACACCACAACTCCCTTCTGAAAACAAAATTGAAATTACAACTGTAGGGCCTCTGAAGCATTCCGCTTTAATAGGGTATTTACGCTCGAGAAGAATTCCTGTTGAAGTTGCCCGGAGGTATTGTAAAGAAGTTTGGTACACGTTGAAAGGCCAGGGATACTTTGCTGTAGGATTAGAAAACAATTTGGGAGGATGGGAGCTTCGCAATAAATATTACAAGAATTCCTCTTCTCCTAAATCATATAGCTTTATTGATCATTCATCAAATCGACTTGTGGTAACTGAAGGCATCTTTGATTTTCTTACCCTGGCAGTTCTAAATGAAGGTTTAGTAAATGCTTCAGATGGTATTGTACTTAATTCCCTTGCTTTTCTTAAAGACATCAAAAACATTATTTCTGAATACCACGAAGTATTTCTCTTCCTGGATAACGACCCTGCAGGAGAAAAAGCTACTAAATCGCTTTTAATATTTTCTGCAAATGTCACTGATTGCAGTGTTTCTTACCACCCCCATAAAGACCTGAATGAAAAATTGATCTTCAATTCAAAGAATATAACAGTTGAATGAGAGAAATAATTTATACCGGTAAATGCCTATCGGAGAATTTCAGTTGAAAGAGTAAAGCAAGATGTGTCATTGTCATGACATTCTTGCTTTACGCCCGGAGGTTGCAAAGACTTTAAAAGAAAAAAATGAAAAGGGAATATATCCAGATCCGCTGCTCGATTTACGAGAAGAAGCTGCTCAAAAGAAGAGCGGCCAGGGCAGGAATTTCCCTTTCAGAATATCTCCGTTCTACTGCCTTTGAAAGAAATATTGTTGAGCGGATTACCCCGGAGCAGTTGGAGTACTACCGGATGTTGGTGCAATACAAGAATAACTTTGCACGGATAAGCAGCATGTTTAAAAAGCGGGATCCCAAGTTGGCTGCAACGGTGGAGAAGCTGGCGGAAGAAATCAGGAACCATTTAAAGAACTTTAAAAAATGATAGGGAAAGGACATGCTATTTCCAGCACAAAGGTATCCATATCCTATGGCTGGAACCAGGAGAAAGAGGCTGAAGTAGTGCTGAAAGAACATCTGGCCGGAGATACTCCCGCTGAAATAACTGAAGAGTTCAAAATTATTCAGTCACAAAATGAGCGCTGCCACAATAATACCTTAAGCTTTATAGTAAGCCCATCCATTGAGGACGGAAGAGATTTAACCAAAAAAAACTTGGAAGAAATCGCTAAAAAGTTTTTAAAGGAAATGAACCTGCAAAACAATCAGTCCATTGGATTTGTTCACCGGGATAAGGCGCATACCCATATCCATATTTATACCAATAGGATTGGCTTTGATGGCAAGGCCTACAATGACAGCTTTATCGGAAAACGAAGCCAGATAGCGGCAGATAATGTAGCAAAGGAATTAGGGTTTTCCAGGGCGCGGGAAATACAACAGGGAAGGCTTCAGGAGTTAAAAAACCTTCGACAGGAAATCAAAATCATAAATGACCGGGTCCTTCAAACAAGGCCAAAGTCCATGGATGAATATATGAGCAAAATGAAAGCTCATAAAGTGGATGTAATTCCCACTATCAATAAATCCAATCAACTGCAGGGGTTCCGTGTGGAATACAAAGGAGTAAATCTTAAAGCAAGTGAGGTGCACCGGGATATGGGTGGCAATAGACTCATTGCGCAAATTTCTCAAAACAGGAGTTTTACCAGGTTAAAGGAAGTACCAAAAAGTCTGCTAATAATGAACAAAACTGTACAGTTAAGTACGAATCTGACGACCAGAATAACCAAAGAACTTATAAAGGGAGCTCTGAAAGCACTGGATACCGGTATAGGATATGGATATTAAAAAATTGAGCAATGAAAAAACTAGACGAAATAATGGAACTGATGGCCGATGAAATGGCCGATTTTAAAACTACTATCCTGGAGCTTCAACGACTTTCGGATAAACTATTTGATCTCAGCATCCCAATTACAACCGAAGCCCTAGAAAAAGAATTGAACATCTTTCTGAAAAAGCAGGAAACGGAAAGCCAGCAAAGGGATGAAATTCTAAAGGGCATCGATAAGAAACTAAAGAATGCCAGGCTGATACCAAATTATCTGTTGATCCTTTTTGGTATCATGGGAATACTTGCTTTAAGTTTAATAGGATACTTTAGTTACACCTCCAAAGAAAAAACAGAGCAGAATTTTGAAGTACACCGGATGATCATGGAATCTCAAAATAAGCTGTACGAAGATTATTTCGCAGCATATCCGGAAATTCAGGAGGCTTATTGTGAGTGGTTGGAAGGAGAAAGGTAGGTGATGTACCGAAAAAAATAAACTCAACTAGTATTATAATCTTAGATCCATCAATTTAAAATTTCGTGAAGAACTCCCGAAGCAAACTCCCTTTCACTGCATTTCAGGAAGATAGCTTCGGGTAGGGGGTCTTGGACACTTGGTTAAAGGGATCCTGAAAAATTCTAAAAAGAAGATATTACCGAAACTGATCCCTTTCCCCAAGAGTCCGCTTGATTCTGCTAAAATTGACAATACAAATATAACAGGTAACTTATTTCCCCATATGGCCACCTCCCGCCGTCCCTGTTCCCATTATCACACATGCGAAGAAACGGAATTTAGAAATTAGCCGGCCTGAAAATTGATTAAAGGCTCTCCAGGAAAATTTCAACTACGGCCTATCCTAATTCTAAATTCCGTGAAAGAAGCATCGGAAAATGGTAACAGCGACGGCTCTACGGGAAGTAAATGATTGATAGCGGATTAATGATGTTCAGAAGTTAGATTTCAGGGAAAATGGAAAACGCTTTAGATACAATAAGTAAATGTTGTTTAAGGGAAGAAATTTTTATATTTCTTTTGTTATTGCCAGTATTTGGAAGGAGAAAGTAGGTATTGTAATGACAATTAACCTCGCTACCAGAACTTCTATTTTGCGTCAAATGTCTTGAAACACCCAGAAAAAACGTCGCAATTTGCGTCAAAGTATCAAGTAGCTAGGTACATTATTTTAAAATTTAGTAATGAAATTTGTGTTAGATTTCCAGTAAATATGCTGGAATGTCCTGAAAACAGGCAAAAATTTACTGGAAATAAACATAAGTAATATGTGCCTTATGCTGTTTTTATAGGCTCCGGCGCAGGTTAGTTCTGATAGATATGGGGTACTGAATACTGATACTTCTATTTCAATTATGATTTCATATTAACCACCAATAAACTGATGGTGATGATATCGAAAAGTTAACTTGCTTCAATATGTGTTGGCATTAGTAAATATCAATATCATGAACACTAAATTTAATAGAGAGGAGTTTTTTAACCTGTGTTGGGAAAAGAGTATTTCATGGTTTTGCAATAACTATATAGTATCGTACCAGGAATTTAAAAATATCTGCACTAAATATCAAATTCCTTTACCTCCCAATGGTTATTGGATGAAGAGAAAATATGGTAAAGAGATAAGCAAAGGGAAATTACCTAAAAGTTTTGAAAGGGGTAAAATTGAACTTTTATTACGGACTGAAAAAAATATGAAGAAATCTAAATCTGTCTCAAAACTTAATTTTATAAATGGAGATCAAATTAATTACGATCTAGAAGTTCCTAAACGATTACCTAAAAATCCGGATCCTATCATTCAGGAAATGTTATCTGCAAATCCTAAGAAACATCCGGTAGAAAACAATATTCGGGATTATACTAAAAGGTATAACTACGGAAGAATTTGGGTAAGCTCTTCCGAAAGACCTTATAAAAGAGCTCTTTGTTTTTTAAACACCTTTATTAAAGTAATGAAAGCAAGGGGGCATTATTTTTTATTCTGTTATGAACGGGCCTACATTGTGATTGAGGGTATAGAGATAGCCATCGGAATGAGAGAAAGATCAAAGAGGGCTTACGAAACTGAGAAGTCACGTTATCGGTCGAGTAAATTGGTTCCTCTTGGGCTTTTAAGTTTAATTACTGGAGAGTATTCTAGAAAAAAAGAGTGGCAGGAGACTCCTACTAAAACGCTGGCTGAGAAGTTACCAATCATCATCAATTATTTAGAGAAACAAGCAGCGAAGGAACGTGAGTGGCAAGTCGAAAATGAAAAGCGATTAAAGAGACAAGCCATCGAAAATAAAAGGCAGGAAGAGCGAGAAAAATTACAAAAGGAAGAAATTGAGAAGCTACGTTTTATTAAACAAAAGTCAGATCTCTGGCATGAAGCTAAGAAACTTCGAACATTTTTGATGGAGTATGAAAAGAAACTTAATCTATCAAATGAAATAAAAGAGCAAATATCCTTTGGTTTTAGGAAAGCAGACTGGTTAGATCCATTAATTCTAGAAGATGATAAGCTTTTTAAAGATTTTGATCCTTACAAACTTTTAAAAAGTCTCTAAACCATTGCTTTTCTCTAAAAATAATCGGATTCAAAACCTGAAAATTTAAAAACGTTCATTATATTTGACTGTTCATTGTCACTGAACACATAAAAATAATGAACATTGAGCTATGTATCGTAACAATGATTTTATTTATGACGCTACTTCAAAGTTAGAACAACTTATAGATATTCCCATTCAGGTAGACAGTAACAGGAAAAATCATGATGCGCTACTAACTATAAAAAATATACAATTTGTAGTAGAAGCAAAAGCAGCTGTTAGGACATCTAACCAAGGTTTTATTTTAACTCAGTTAGAGGAAATAAAAAAGAACAACAATCGGCCTATTATCTTAATAGCTGAGTATATATCTAAAAAAGCCACGCACGAACTTAAAGAGCGTGGCATTAATTATATAGATGTTGGGGGCAATGCATTTATCAAATATAAAGATCTAGCAATATTCGTAGAAGGGCAAAAAAACACAAAAAAGGATAAAACCAATCAATCCCGCGCTTTCCAGGAAACAGGATTGAAAATTATTTTTCATTTATTGAATACTCCAGAACACCTTCAAGATTCCTACAGAAGAATAGCTGAGCAAGCCGAGGTTTCTATTGGTTCAGTAAGTAATGTAATGGCCGAGCTTGAAGAGTTAAATTACCTCTTAAAAACTAAACAAAAAAGGGCAATTAAAAACACGGATGAACTATTAGAACGTTGGGTGGTAGAGTTCAATGCTGTTCTTCGACCCCGTATTCTCAGAAAACGTATGCGTTTTGTAGATCAAGATCAGTCCAAAAATTGGCTTGATATAGATATTAATACTGAAAACGGCGTAATATTATGGGGTGGCGAACCTGGAGGTGCCATTATCACAGAAAATTTAAGGCCTGAAAAATTTACCGTTTTTACTGATTTAGAGCTCTCAGAAGTGGCAAATAAATTAGGCTTAATTCCAAGTGAGAATGGTGAAGTTGAAATTTTACAAAAATTCTGGAAAAACGATGCTAATAATACCCGGGTAGCACCGGCATTGCTAGTATATGCAGATTTAATGAATAGCGGTTTTGGCAGAAATATTGAAACCGCAAAACAAATATTAAAGAATGAGTTACAGCATATCTAGTGAAAAATTTACGCATCCTCTATTGAAACCAATTCTATTAGAGCTTAATGAGTATTTTAAAGAAGCTGGAATTTCTTTTTTTGTGATAGGAGCTACTGCACGTGATATTATTATGGAATTACACGATGCAAAGTCTGGTCGTTTAACTTACGATCTTGATATTGCAATAACGGTGAACCATTGGGAACAATGGTTGAAAGTTGAAGAGGAGATCTTAAAGCTAGAGAACTTCACCAAAGATAAAGATCAAAGACAACGCTTTTTATATAAAGAAAAGTTTCAATTGGATATAGTCCCTTTTGGAGAAATAATGAAAAGTGATCATAAGATATTCTGGCCACCCAATGAAGAATTGGCAATGTCCGTTTTAGGATTTACCGCTGCAAATGAAGCTGCATTGCCGGTTCGTATAGATGATGAAACCGAAATCAAAATTGCGACCCTCAGTGGTATTTTTATATTGAAAATAACTGCGTGGAAAGATCGCCACCAGCGTAATAATAAAGATGCAGATGATATGGGTTTTATTTTAGAAAACTATTTATCCATTCACGAAGAAAGAGCCGCCGCCAAGTATTACGATGAAGTCTATGGCCAGGAACCCTTTAAAGATACCACGGCGGGTGCGGTTCTTTTAGGGAAGGATATTCAGGAGTTATTGGAAAATCACATGGAAACGGTAGAATCCATACTTGAAATTCTAAGGGGTGAATTAGAAAAAGAAGAAGAAAGTAAATTGATCAATCAAATTATAGAAACACATAAATCCCTTTCTTATGAAGAGGTGTTGCAGAGCATTCAAAACATAGTTAATGGATTAAACCAAAAATAATAGCATACCTATGGCTACAGCTATAAAGAATAAAGAAGAAATAGTATTAGAAGATAACGAACTCGTTTGTATCCTTACGGGAGAGGTAAAGAAAATCAAGGCGCAGGAAATTAATTTGCAATCAGTTATTTTAATGCTGAATGAAGAATATGGTTTCGACTTGGATGATATGGAACGTAACTTTACGATTGAATATGACGATCCGGACACTGGAAAGACTAAAAAACAGAAAGTCGATCTGGCAATTTTTGAAAAGGACAAACCCAATGAGCAGGATTTTATTATACGCCTATGCGTTATACAGAGTGATAAAGTAAAACCCAATGATAAAAAGAAAGGTGTTGCAGCGACATTAGAAAACGCCATGGGCGCGGTTGAAAGCTGTGAGTTTGGCCTTTGGGCGAATGGTTCTAGCTATAATTTCCTGCAAAAGGAATTAGATGATATTGGCTACGACTATAATTTCATAGATTTATCAGACTTTCCGGGTGAAGGGGAAACATTAGAAGATCTAGACAGAGCAGATCGTTCACATACGCGTACTCCAGCAAACGATTCATTGATCAAAGTTTTTAAACGTTCTCACGATTATATTTATGCGAATGAAGGTCGAAAGAAAGATGCTTTTTGGCAGTTACTCAACTTGATCTTCTGCAAGCTCTACGATGAAAAACGACGGTTTATGGATTTACCAAATGGTGAAAGCTACCGAAGAAAATTTTGGGTTGGAGTAAAGGAACAGAATACCGAAGAAGGTAGGGAAGCTGTTGCAAAGAGAATTAAAAGTCTTTTTACCGAACTTAAAGAAGATAACATATTCTCTGAAGTATTTCAAGGAAATGAAAGCATTGATCTTACCGATAAAGGTCTTGCGTTTATTGCAGGAGAATTAGCTAAATATTCATTTTTAGACGCTTCTGTTGACGTAAAAGGACTGGCTTACGAAACCATTGTGAGTAATACCTTGAAACAGGAAGCGGGCCAATTTTTCACACCTCGAAATATCATAAAATGCATGGTAGATATACTCGATCCCAAAGAGCATCATCGGGTGCTGGATCCAGCCTGTGGAAGCGGCGGATTTTTGGTAATGGTGCTTGATCATGTGCGTCAACAGATTACAAAGGAACTCTATCCAGACCTAGAAGGTCCTTACTTAGAAGAGAAGTACAATTCTGCCGAAGTAAATGAACGGGTACGTATTTATGCCGAACGAAGTATTTTCGGGTTTGACTTTGATCCAGACCTTAAAAAGGCCGCCAGGATGAATATGGTAATGGGTGGCGATGGTCACGCCAACATTTTTCACGTTAATTCTTTAGCTTACCCTAATTGGGAACATCCTAAAGAGGTGGATAAAATAAATGATGCTGTTGATAAAAGCTTACGCGAAATGAAAGATATAGACAATGCATACGGTACCGATGCCCGTGACAAGTTTGATATGATCTTTACGAACCCACCGTTTGGCGCCAAGGTAAAGGTAGAGACTGAAATTGCTTCTCGATATGATTTGAGCAAATACAGTACCGCACCCGAAGTATTATTTATAGAAGCCTGCTATGATTATTTAAAAGAAGGCGGTAAAATGGCGATTGTATTGCCCGATGGTATTTTAGGCAACCCCAATATGCTCTCCGTGAGAGAATGGATTCTAGATCGTTTTAAAATATTAGCTTCTATAGACCTGGCAGTAGAAGCCTTTTTACCGCAGGTAGGTGTACAAGCCTCCTTATTATTTTTACAAAAGAAAACTGAACAAGAGCGCCAATTGGCTCAGGAAAAAGATGACGATTATGAAGTGTTTATGGCTATAGCCGAAAAATTAGGCAAAGATAGACGTGGCAATCCTATCCATTTAAGGGATGACGATGGCGCTGAAATTCTTTTTAATGTTGAAACAAAATATTTAACTAAGAAACGAAATGGCGATAAAGAATTAAAGGCAAGATGGGAAAAATTAAAACAATTGGATGATGATCTACCCAAAATAACTGCTGCTTACAATGAATTCCTAAACCAGTCGTAAATGATAACCCTAAAAGTAAAACATAATTGGCTAAAAGAATCTGGACAACGTTTAGACGCATCTTATTATTTGAGTGATGGACCATTAACCAATATAAAATTAGAAAAATCTCCTTATCCTTTAACTAGCTTATCAAAAGAAACTATAGAGATATTCAAAGGAAATATATTCAAACGTGTTTATGTACATAATCCGGATACTGGATATCCTTTTATGACAGCTTCAGATATGATGAAATCTGACTTAAATAGCGGGAAATTCGTATCAAAAAAATATACTGATATCGCAAATCTAATGGTCGATGAAAATTGGATTTTGACATCTCGGTCAGGAACTTTGGGAAATACTGTATATACAAATAAGGGATTCAAGAATTTCTTGGTTACAGATGACCTAATCAGAATAATTCCAAACAATAATAAGGTTAATGGTGGTTTTTTATACGCATATTTAACTTCAAAATATGGAAATGGTTTGCTTACGCAATCGAGCTATGGCGGAGTGGTTAAACACATTGAGCCACATCATATTAAAAATTTACCGATTCCGGTTTTTCCTATTAAAGAACAATTAGCCATAGACAATCTTATTAAGCAAGCTTCAAGACTGAGAGAAGAAGCAAATGGCCTAATACAGAAATCCAATGAATTATTCAATTCCGAGAATAATTTAAATTATGATAATGATCTATTAGATATAAGTGAAAACACTATTCAACTTGGATATAAAATAAAATCATCGAATCTTTCTGCAATTTCTTTAAAAGCTCGTAACTATTCGTTTCGAGCCAATAAAATAATTGAATATTGGGCTACTAAAAAAGGTGTTGTCTTAAATAATTTTCTAAAAGAGCCTTTCACTATGGGAGCAAGAGCCTCATTCAAACGCATAACTTCGTTAAATTTTAAAGGTAAAGACCTGATTTCACAAGGTGATATTCATAAACAAAATCCTAAAAAATTTAAACAAGTTCGAGCTAAAAGAGAAATCACAATAAATGATACGGCTCAAAGAGGGAGCTTAATAATGCCTTCTGCTGGAACACTTGGAGAAAATGAAATTTTTACAAGACCTCTTCTTGTTAGAAATAATTTTGAAGATAAATTGCTTTCAGAAGTGATTGGAAAATTTCAATGTAAATCAGAGATCGATGCAGCATACTTATTTACTGCCTTATCCAGTACAGCGGGTTTTAGAATATTAAGAGCAAAGGTTTACGGTACAAACTTAATGTATCCTAATTGGGAGTTTATAAAGAATTTAAGTGTCCCGATAGCTAGTTCTGAGATAAAAAGTAAAATAGGACAGATGGTTTTAGATGCATTTGATAAGCGTGGATTAGCTGACAAAAAAGAAAACGAAGCTATAGACCTAGTAGAAAAAGAAATAGAACAATGGCAAAAATAATTAAACCTCCCTATTTTGAATCGGTTGTAAATGCTGGAGAGAAACGATTGTTAGATTTTCTTGAAGTCAAGCTTCCTGATACTTATTTTTTGATTCCTAATGTGGAGATTGCTTCTACCAATCCACGTAATAATCGTACTCAATTTTGGGAATATGATCTTATTGTAGTAGCACCACACGCCATTTATAATATTGAGAACAAAGACTGGAAAGGGCGCATTGAAGGTGCAGATGACTATTGGTATATTAACGATCGGCAAAATCCAAATCCGCTAAAAACTGGGCGTCAAAAAACAGCTATTTTGGCTTCAAAGCTAAAAAGCGCTAATAGAGATTGGGGAAAGGCTTGGATACAAAACATGCTTACCCTTTCCTACCCTAATTCCTTTGAACCTATCTTATGGCAAGAGGCAGCAAAATTATCTTTTACACTTTCCAGTAAACTTATAAACTATATTCAGGATCCAGAACAAATAGGTAAATGGGAAGCTGCGATTAGTGATGTTCAAAATGATATCGTCCAGTTTTTAATTGGCGAACAAAACAGGAAATCACCTACCGAAAAAAAGGAAATTCAAGGTTATGAGATTATTGAGGTCTTAAAACAGGAATCAGATAATTATGTAGAGTACCTGGTAAAGCCTAAAAATGTTACTTCAAATATACGCAAACGTGTGAAGGAATATGCCCTGCAGGTAGTAGGCTTATCTCCAGATGAATTACGGGAACGCGAAGAAAATATAAAAAATCAATTTAATGCACTTCAAAAAATACGTTCCAACCCGTTTATTCTTCCTGTAGAATTTAAAGTAGATGAAGAGAACCATCTCTTTTATGAGATTACAGATTTAATGGAGGATGATTCCTTGCGTAGTGCCGTGAGAAACAAAACCTTCACCTTTGATGAACGCGTAAATATTGTGAAGAACGTAATGAGTGCTTTACAATCTGCCCACAAAGAAAATATTTTTCATAGGGACATTAATCCCGAAAATATCTTTTTAAGCAACGGCTATGCTTATTTAGGGAACTTTGGTAAATCCTATTTTACAGATCATAATGAGAATGGTTATACGGTAATGCCCACTATTAATGAGTCTAGCGCAACACCTTACCATCCCTTAGAATTAATAGCCAAAGATGCTTCCAGAGCTTCAGACATTTACTCCTTAGGAGTTTTAATCGCCTGGCTTTTTTCAGGAAAAGAACCAATTAAAGGACCTTTTGAACTCGATAAATTAGGCGGAGAATTACCGAAAGAACGTTTGCCTTCTGCTGAAAATAGCGCATTACCCAAGTGGGTTGATGATGTATGTTCAAAAACTATTCTTACTAATAGCGACAAGCGTATTGACAGTATTGAAGAGCTTGAAAAAATGATCGATGATGCTATAAAGGTTGAAAACTCTAATAAAGAAGATACTAAGACAAAAAACGCATCATCAACAACCACCCAACAGGACACTTATGATTTAAATGAGGGCGATCGCGTGGATGATTACATTATTATTAAAAAGCTTGGTCATGGTGGGTATTCGCGGGTGTTTAAAGCTAAACACGATTTACAGGGAAGGGATTTTGCGCTTAAGCTTTTTCATGAAAGTGTTAGTATTGCTTCTGTTATAGATGAGTACAATGCATTGAATGAGCTAAATCACCCTAATATCGTTAAGTTTATTTGGAATGGACAAACCCGTTATGGGCAGTTCTATACCACTACTGAATTTTTGGACGGTGGTAATTTAAGTACTTATACCAGGACAGATGCTAATTTACCGATAAATACAATTTATCAACTTGCTGAAGATATGCTTTCTGCTTTAAGTTATCTTCAAGACCGAGCAAAGCCAATCCTACACCGTGATATTAAACCCCAGAACATTATATGGGATAAGAATGGGCGTTTTGTTTTAATCGATTTTAATGTAGCGTCCCTTACACAGGATAATAAGGATTATGTTGGCACAAACCCTTATTTAGCTCCAGATTTAATCGATGGACAAAGAGTGAATTGGGATCTTTCTGCAGACACCTTTGCTTTAGGAATCACACTTTATGAATTGGTAACAAAAAGATATCCATGGCCACAGGGGCGAATTCCTAAAATGAGTATTGCTCCAGAAGATCCAAAGCTGGGAAATCCACGAATTTCAGAAGAATTTGCTGACTTCTTATTAAAAGCAATAGGAACAAAGCCTGAAACCCGGTTTTCTTCCGCAAAGAAAATGTTGGATCGCTTAAGAGAAATTGGAAGCGATAATTTATTGGCCGAAAATAAAGAAGATACTGGAGGCATCGTAGTAGATCAAAAGGAATATCGCACGGAGGTATATATTATCCAGGGCAGTACTAGAATACGTTTACTAAATGAGATGGCTAAGTATGGCGAATTACGAAAAACCATCCATTCTTCCCTGAATAAATTTAAAGAAAAGATTGAAGGTTATAAATCTTCCATATCTCTTCAGGACAAATTAAAGGTTTTGATTAAAACTGATAATGAGGTTTTGATTAATGAAACATTTTGGGAAGGTGGTGCTAGAAATTTCAATGAAGGAAATATTACAAAGGTGTATAACGCCTTAAGAGAATCATTTGAAGATAACACCAATAAATTAAAGGCACATAAAATCGATGTGGAAGGCATTGATATTGTAGATTATATAAATTCCCTTTACAGCCAATCCAAATCTGGAAATTGGGGAACCCGTGTGAATGATCGCGGTTCGCTATATGACGAAGCTACTTATTCTCCCTCTAAATTGGACAGAAGACTAATTCCGGATATTCTGGATGGCCGTTTTAAGCTCATTATAATTACAGGAAATGCAGGTGATGGTAAAACAGCATTTATAAGGAAAATAGAAAATGCGAAAAGCGTCAAAAACCTGAAACGCTTTAATCATAAGAACGGTGCAGAATTTGAAATAAACAACATTTCATTTGAAAGTAACTATGACGGTTCGCAGGATGAGGATGATAAAATAAACAATCAAGTACTTGAAAACTTTTTTGAACCTTTTGAAGGGGTGAAAAATTTTAATAATGTAAACGAGGGCAGGATTATCGCCATAAACGAAGGACGATTGGTTGAGTTTTTAAAAACCTCAGAAAAATATCAGTCACTTCATGATATAATTGATCAGTATTTTTATAAAGAGGGGCATTTTATTTTACCACAAGGTTTGATGATCATCAATCTTAATTTGCGGTCTGTAACTGCCAGCGATGATAAAGAATCTAGCCTTTTTAGACAACAAGTAAAGGCACTTACTAAAAAAAGTCTATGGAACAAATGTGAAGGTTGTTCTTTGGCAAATAAGTGTTTTATTAAGTATAATGTAGATTCTCTAAATGACCCAGCTTCGGGCAATGAAGTGATTACTCGTATGGAATGGTTGCTTCGTACTGTAGGTCTCAAAAGGGAATTACACATTACCATGCGTGATCTTAGATCTTTGATTGCATTTATAATTTCCCGTGATCATAGTTGTGAAGAAGTTGATGATGTCTACACAAAATTACAGAGCACACCTGAAAAATATTGGCAATTGTATTATTTCAATATTACAAATCCAGATCAAAATGATTCTGGTGACAATGATCGTTTGGTGAAATTGTTAAGAGAAACCGACATAGGAAATGTTTCCATACCTAATTTGGACCGCGATTTGTTTTTTGGTCAGCATGTTAAAAGAAACTATTTGGACTTTTCTGATCGGGAATTTAATTTACTAGAAACCTTTAACAAGAATAAAATATGGGTCCCTGCTCACGAGCAAACGGATGAAGTATTAAAAAGAATTAAAAGCATTCAGAAAACTTTTATTAGACATCAATTTTATGAAGGTCTTGTTAGAGATTATAAAGACCGTCTCCCATATCAATCATTACAGAGCTTCCACGAGGCTCTGAGCGTTAATAATGAGAATAGTATTTCAGATGTTGAACTTGAATATGAAACTAATGATGATATAGTGCATGAGACACATTTTAAATTTGATGAAAGTGATCTCTTATTAGAATCCATTTTTGAGAAAACTTTCTTTTCCCAATTAAAAGAACTGATTCAGAAAGAAGGCAAAGGTATTAATAATTTACGGCTTAAATTAGAAGGTATAGAGTATTTAGGAAATATAAAATTTAATAAATATAAGGGATGTAGCTGGACAGACTTTAAAAGACATCAAAACACAGCCGTATTAAAACCTTTTCTTCATACCCTCTTCAAGAATATAACTAAAAACTCATTGATTGATTTAAAGATATCCTTATCCAGAGCAATCTCGATGAATGAAGGATGTGATAATGAAGCTATCTGGCAAAAGTATTTAGTACTTAGCTCATCTGAAATAAATGATCCATTCAGTGATTCTTTTAGACTTTTTGATCTTAATGATTTTGAACTCTTTGTTAATCGCACAGATCATTTAGTAAAGTATCTAGAATACGAACCAGATAGTTTGGTTTTTAGACACAAGCGTGAAACACATATAGAATTGGTTATTTCCTTGGATTTATTTGAAATGCTTTATTTCATACAACAGGGATATAGTCCTTCACTCAATGATTTACGAGGAAAGTTTGTGGAACTAACCATATTCAAGAACCTCCTTGAAAACTTAACCTATAATAAGGTAGTGGTAACAAGAGATAATATGGAATTCTACGAAATAAGCAAGAATGCGAACAACCATCTTAATATAGCGGCAATGCAATTATAATTATGGCCATAAAATTAAATAAGGAAGAAAGTGTTTTAAGAAACGAATTGATCTATGCAGGTGATGCAAAAGCTGTTAATATTGATAATGTCTTAGTAAATCTTTTTATGTTACTAAAACATAATGGAATGAGACCAAGACAACGAAGCAGAGTTAAAAATATAGATCTGGACACATTTCAAAGAGTTTTTGAAAAGCTTGAAAAGGAAGGATTGGTAAGTGGCTTTTCCGAAAATAAAGAAGCTACGGAATTATGGTTGAGAAGCAACCTGGCTAATATGGTTTATAGGGGTAATCTGGACAAAGAAAAAATATCGTCTCTCAGACCAATTCATCTAGAAAGTTATCGTGTTAGAAATGGCCCGCAAACCAGAGACTATAACACGGCAGATCAAGTATATTTAATGCTTGGCGCGAATCCCACTGTAAAGGAAGATCTTAAAAACTTCCTTATGGAAGGATGGGATGACGTAACGAGCAATATCAATATTTCTGATGGTTTGGATGTTGACAGTCTTGGACTTTTACATATCATAAAAAATTTTAATCCTGGTTTTTTGGATACCAACAGTTCACTTAATCAGATTAAACCATTATTAGATACTCAAGCAAAATTGTATTGTGATGATGTAAGAAGATTATTGGTTTATAAGCGTAAAATCCCACGAAATGTAATTGTTGATTACCTAAAAACGATTACCTCATTTCATTTATCCGTTTACGTTCAAAAGCTTGTATATCTATTGCCTCAGATGATTGAAAAAGGAACAATATATTGTCCTGATCATTGGAATATAGTTATTGATGCAACAGACAATTATGAAGGTAAAATGGCAAAAATTGCCAGTGATGATGCAGCAAATTTGACTAATAGTGTTTATGATTATGTCAAAGCTACTTTTCAAATAAATGCAGCTCTAAGAAGACTTAAATTAGAAAAGAATGATTCTGCCAACCTTGATAAGGCTCTAAAAGTTCTGTCAGAAAAACCGGAGGGTTTTGAAATTTATTTTGAAACTCAATGGGATAATCTTTACAATTCTCTTGAAGAAGATGACCGAGAGCTCATCAAAGATATGGTCAAATATGAAGATACTTACTTTGACAAGTATATTCAATTAATACTTAAAGCTCGTGGTGCTTATCAATATAAATATCATGTTCAGCTTATAGATAATCTTGCTCAAAAGAATACTGAACGGGGTTTTATGTCCCAGGGACGGAGTAAAAAACATCCTAGGCGATTTGTTTTGGGAACCAGGTTATTAGAAACTATTGTTCAAATTCTCGTACTAGAAGCAGAAGACGATCAGTTTAAGACAAAGACCCTTTCTATTGAAGAGTTGATTGAAAATATAAGAAATCGATATGGGCTTATTATTAATGGGCTCCCAGAAGAACGATTTAAAGATGCTGATCTCAATACCCACTTGGCCTTTAAAGAAAATGTAGAATCTTTTAAAATGAAATTACGTCAAATTGGCTTCTACAACGATTTGAGTGATGCCTATATTTTACAAAGAATACGTCCTCGTTACGAATTAAAAGACTAAAGAAAGAATGCAATCAACTGCAATAAATACATATTACAAAAAAATTACGTGCCTTATTACCGAACTTCACCAGCAAGACTTTCAAAATGCATCTGCAGGTCACTGTATGAAAATCACTGGATTGGGTATTAATGAATTGGAATTTTTGTATGATCTTTTAAAAGATGCCTATACTCATTTAGACATTTACATAATATCTGAAGGTAAAACTGGAGATAGGTATATATCGGCGACTAAGCTTATCGAATTACGTAATAAGCAAAATAAACCACTACTTATTCTCATACCGTCTAGTAGCAGAACTGCTGCAGAGGACTCTTATGGAAATGCCACTTTTAAAGAAATTTCTTTGAACGGAATTGAACAGAAATTGGTTCAATCCTTAATTGATGAAATTCCAGATAAAATTGCAGATAATATAATTAATGACGTAATAAATTATCTGAATCCTTCTAACAAAGAAATTATCGATTATTTAATTGCTTTGGAGGAATTGCGCTACGAGGAAAAAGAGGTTGGAAACCAACTTCATCATCTATCCCTAATTCCAGATGAAATCCTTATGGATAAAAAGGAAAAAATAAGATCTCGGCTTAATTTTAATCGTGAAAATGTAGAATTAATTTCTGCTTTTAATAAACCTCTATACGATCGCATATCAGATTTAAATTTAGAAAATGATTCGGTTCAAAAGGATATTGTAGACTTTTTGAAAAATGAAAAAAATGTTAAGAGTTCTATTGAGATCTGTCAATCAATTCATCAGCAATATAAACATCTAAATTTTAAGAATTGGCCTATTCCAGATTTAGACTTCTCTCATATTAAACTCGTGTTAGATGAGATTAAATCAAGCGACCTAAAAGTAGAAGATGGCACAAATGTTCTTTATGCAGAGCAACAGAAGGTTGCTAAGTTAAGAGTGCGTTTTCACACATATCCCAAACCGAAAGATATAAAGGACCTTAAATCTTTCAGGATTATCTTAATGGCGGTTGATGGTAGTAGTGGTGAGGAAATTACTGTTCTTAGAAAAATAAAGAATTCAATTTCCAATAGACCCTATCGTGATGCGACTCTTGAACTCAATCCTAATATCATTGAAGAAGGATCTTATTTTATTAAAGTTTTGGCTGAGGACGAGCACGGAAATATGCTGAATGCAAATGATGAATTTAAGGATAATAAGATTCAAAAAGCTTGGGAGATTAAAAAAGGAGAAAATGAGGAAGTAAAAAAGAGCTCATTCCCATACAAACTTACTTGTGACTCGGAAGATTTTGATTACATAATCGAAGAAGCGATTGAACGTGATGAAGATCAAAGAAAAGACAAGTTGAATAATGTTTTACAGGCTTATTTTAAATATAGAATAAGTGGTTTAAAAAATGATGAAGATTTTGATATACCCGAGCCTTCTGAATCATCCAATGTCTGGATCAACGATGGTAAAGAAAAACATTCTTCTACGTTTCACATCAACTACTCCGATAAGCATAACTACCAGGTAAATGTTTCAACTAAATTACGGCAGATAGAAAACATTTTTCTTACAAATGCTGATAGAATAGGTTATGTGCGATCAACATTAAAAGGGAATAAACTGGCCATCGGTTTTGAAAATCTTGAATTTGTAGAAAGCCCGTTAGGCGAAATAGTTCCTAAATCCCTCTTAAAGAAACGCAAGGAAGTTTTTGAATCTATTCTCAATTCAAATGAAAATGGGAACGGGATATTTGAAACTGCGGATATTTTCAATTTAAAAGATCAAATAAAAGAATACATAGATTCTTATACAAAATGGACAACTAAATTAAAAAAACAACTTGCAAACAATAACATAAAACTGGAAGAACAAACCAAGCTTAAAGAATTTTTGGTGGAACTACAGATGATAGATGTAGCTCGCGTAAAGAGCAAACTTCCTGATGGTAATAAAATCGAAGCACTTATTGTTTCACCTTTACATCCGTTGAGACTAGCTTGGACTTTACAACTGCTTGAGGTTTTTGCAGATTGGGAAAGAAAAACCAAGGAATTTTCTGGGCATAAGGAATCTTGGTCTGAGCAATTAGAGGATCTTTTTATTGGACAGCTATCTCCAGAAAATAATCAGCAGGTACTTTTGGACTCTAACACGTTAAAGCCTTTCAATTATAACGGAGAATTATCTTTTGGCTGGGGTCTATATCTAAGCACAGTATCTAAAGAGCCAAAAAATGGAATGACTTCTATATCGCGGCAGTTGCAGCATTATTTAAGGCTATTATTCAATATAACTAAAGATAATTATGTAGAAACGGATTTAAGCCTGAAATTAGTTATTCGTCACATAAAGAATTATTTAGCTCAACATCCTTACATAGATAAACTAGTTATCAACCTTTTCAACGCAGGCGATGCAGATGTATTTTCAAATGCATTTGTAGAATTAGAGAAAGAAAAGAATTTTGAAAATATCAATTATGAAGTCCGCATCTTTAAAGGTGATGATAAAATTATCGAACACGGTGAGTCTTTGAAGGCATTAATTAACCCAGAATCAAATATAACTCCAGAAGCCGAGGCCTTTTCTCAACCTTCCCGAAATCGGTTGTTTCCTAAACTTCGTTTCTCAATTAATAATATCAGCGATTTTTTAAAAAAACCTTCAAGCTTTACATCTCATTTAAGTTTTTTAGTAAGCCCCTTTCCTATTACAACAGAATTAATTAAGCCTAATGAAGATGATCGTAATTTTTACTTAAATGGCCTGTTAGCAGATTCCACGATTATAGTAAGTGAAAATGGTTCTCAAATTAAATGGAATAGCTTTATTAGCGGTAATAAACTACCAATTCAATATGACAAAACAGGTGTAAATGGTATCAAGCTTTTTGATAATATCCAAAGCTTTATTAGTGGTGCATTAGTTTCAAAATATACCGAATCTGTTCCTTCCACTCAACTACGCTTGAATGATAAAGACAAGGTATTGTTAACACATTTACATGATTTTTCTGATTGGGTAGTTACATTTGACAAAAATCTCGGACCTCAAATATTTGATCAACCTTCAAAAGATGGTAAAATTCCTTTCCTGTTAGATTATGTGCCGGGGGAAGAAACCCTGGGAATATCATCCTATTTAACCACTCGCCCTACTTCGGAAATATTAGGACTATTGGGACCTCATTTTGAGGAATTTAATTTAGATATCCATAATCAGGAGGATGAACAAAAAATCAAAATTCTATTAGAAGATTTGAGAGCTGTAAGTAGTTCTTTAGTACTTCAATTAAATTCAACAAAAAACAAAGCTTTTGAAGTAATCGGGTCGGCCTTTACCAAACGTGTTTTAGAGAAGAAGGAGATGTTAGAGGAAGCATTTTTAATTCCAATAGACCTACACCAGAATTTATTTGAAAACCTCCCCTCGGGTAGCAGGTCCAGAGCTGATAACCTCTTAGTGTCTATGAACCCATCGAAAAAAGAAATATTAATTTCTGTAATCGAAATCAAATGCAGAAAAGCGTTGGGAGAAACTGAAAAAGATGCCCTACGATTAAAAATGCTTGATCAAATTGAAAATACAATTGAAGCTCTTAGAACTCATTTTGACCCAGAATATAACAATTCTTTTGATCGTCTAGATAGGGAAATCAAAAATAAAGAATTGAAATCCTTATTATCTTTCTACTTAGAAAGAGCCAACAGATATAATTATCTATCTAATAAAGCATACAATCAGTATCTGGAGTTTATGCAAAACCTAGATTCTGGGTTCACACTTCGGTTTAAACGTCTCGGGTTAATATTTGATTTTGCCGCTAATGATCGGCATAAAAAAGTTGTACTTGACCACGACTCTGTATTTTTTACTTTTGGTGGTAAATTAATTGATGATATTTTAGATCCAGACTCTGATCTTAACACTAAAAGACTAGAAGAAGGAGATTTAGATAAGGACCTTCATGAAGCTTTTGGGAATAAAAATGAACTCCAACCCTTTATTCAAAAGTTTAAATCTAAAATGGAGCCTAGCTTTGAGGATGTTTCTGAAGTAGAAAAGGAGAATAATGTTGAAGCCCAAAAAGACGCTAATAAAACTGAATATAAAATTAACTCTTACCCTCCACACGAGGAAGAATTGAATAGAGCTGCTGAGGAAGAAAGAGAATCTGGCAAGATTGATATATCTGATAATGCTGAAAAATCAAAAGACTCCAATGAAAAAATAGAACATATTACTCCCGATTATGATATACTTATTGGCAAAACCTCTGAAAGTTCTCAATTCGGAATATTAGGTGAAAGTATCGTTCAAAAGAAAATAGCAGTTGATTTAAGTGAGACAAATACTATAAGTTTATTTGGAGTACAGGGCGGGGGAAAAAGTTATACAATTGGAACTATATCTGAAATGGTTTTGAAACAGTTTAATAAGATTAATCAGCTTCCTTCACCACTTGCTGGTGTAATATTTCACTATAGCGAAAGTATGGACTATGAACCGGAATTTACTTCGATGATTTATGATAATGATCAAGAAAGGGAACTGGAAAAACTGAAAGAGAAATATGGCGCAGAACCTAATTCAATAGACGACGTAATTATTCTAACACCAAAGGACAAGGTTGATGAAAGGCAGTTAGAATATCCATCTATAGAAGTGAAACCAATAGCTTTTAATTCTAAAGAGCTAAATGTTCAAGATTGGATGTTTATTCTTGGAGCTCTGGGAAATGATTCTACATATATTCGGCAATTAAAGGCCATTATGAAAGAGCATAGATCAAATATTACGATTGAAGGTCTTGCCCAAAGCGTGGAAGAATCGGAGCTTCTCAGTAACTCTCAAAAAGCCCTAGCAAGACAAAAGTTAAGTTTTGCAAGAGAATACATCGATGACAACTTTATGATGAGGGATGTACTCAAACCAGGTCGTCTTATAATTGTCGATCT
>NZ_JAVRHP010000269.1:0-867 GCF_031846505.1 Autumnicola edwardsiae | reverse complement strand
CCGCAAAAATAATTAACGCCTGATCTAACCCTAATTTCAATAATTCCCCAAACAATAAGCTCCCAAGGCCAAAGCCGGTAAACAATGCAAAAACATTCAGTCCCATGGCCTGGCCTCCCTTTGTTTTACCACCCAATTCGGTTACTATACCTGCAAATAGAGGTTGAGTGAGGTCGTATCCCAAAGAGATCAAGGTGACTGCAAGGGCCGCGACAAGAACGGGTATTTCCAGGGCGAGACTGGCTGTTGCTATGGCCGCTGTTGCCAAGCCTGTTAAAATAATAGGATATCGCCCCCTGCGATCGGCTGCGCGCCCTATAAGGGAACCAAAGAAAAATCCTGGCAGGCCATAACCCAGAATGGCCAAACCAATTTCTATTGGCCCCAGATCATACTTTTGTACAAAATAGACCCCTAACCAGGTATAAATACCTGAATGGAAGATCCCATTCCAGAATACAAATAAATAGGTCCTTAACCCGCGTGGGAAAGCAAGTAGCCTGTAAAACCCACCTACCATTTTTTTGAATGAAGTACGATTGGATTTATGAGGTTCCTGTTTCCAGCCCATTCGGGCTACTTGTATCCACAAAGCCAAAGCGGCCAAGAGGGCAGTTGCCAAAAATAACATACGCCAGCCTGTATAAGGTTCCAACATTACCCCGGCGGTAGAACCTAAAGCCATTCCCCCTTCCATAGCGGCAAATAAAAGTCCCAGGGGTCTCCCTCTCTCTGAAGGTTTGAACATATCTCCTACAAGGGCCAGGGACATTGGCACCACACCGCTTGCCCCTAAACCCGTTAGCAATCGTAACAGGATGAGTTGTGAAGCAGATTGCACCAGGGCGGTTATCGCTGTTAATACAA
>NZ_JAVRHP010000268.1:0-867 GCF_031846505.1 Autumnicola edwardsiae | reverse complement strand
TTGTATTAACAGCGATAACCGCCCTGGTGCAATCTGCTTCACAACTCATCCTGTTACGATTGCTCACGGGTTTAGGGGCAAGCGGTGTGGTGCCAATGTCCCTGGCCCTTGTAGGAGATATGTTCAAACCTTCGGAAAGGGGGAGACCCCTGGGACTTTTATTTGCCGCTATGGAAGGAGGAATGGCTTTAGGTTCTACCGCCGGGGTAATGTTGGAACCTTATACAGGCTGGCGCATGTTATTTTTGGCAACTGCACTATTGGCCGCTTTGGCATTATGGATACAAGTAGCCCGAATGGGCTGGAAACAGGAACCTCATAAATCCGGCCATACTTCATTAAAAAACATGTTAGGTGGGTTTTACAGGCTACTTGCTTTCCGGCGGGGGCTAAGGACGTATTTATTCGTATTCTGGAACGGGATCTTCCATTCAGGTATTTATACCTGGTTAGGGGTCTATTTTGTGCAAAAGTATGATCTGGGGCCAATAGAAATTGGTTTGGCCATTCTCGGTTATGGCCTGCCAGGATTTTTCTTTGGTTCCCTTATAGGGCGCACAGCTGATCGTAGGGGGCGTTATCCGATTATTTTAATAGGTTTGGCAACAGCAGCCATAGCAACAGCCAGTCTCGCTCTGGAAATACCCGTTCTTGTTGCAGCCCTTGCAGTCACCTTGATTTCTTTCGGATACGACCTCACGCAACCTTTATTTGCAGGTATAGTAACCGAATTGGGCGGCAAAAAACAGGGTGGACAAGCAATGGGACTCAACGTTTTTGCATTGTTTACGGGCTTTGGTATCGGTAGTCTGATTTTTGGGGAATTATTGAAACTAGGGTTAGATCAGGCGTTAATTATTTTTGCGG
>NZ_JAVRHP010000267.1:0-875 GCF_031846505.1 Autumnicola edwardsiae | reverse complement strand
TCCAGCAGCAAAAAATCTTCTGTATAATAATCACTCAGCTTTTCCGGATTCGGATTGGAAAATAGTTCATCAAATGACTCAATAATTAGCTGTTTAACCAGTTCTTTATTGTCTTTTTCAGAACTTTGGGCTGCTGTGGAAGATGTGGTTAAAAGTAGTGCCAAAACGTAAAAAATTCTTTTCATAGTTGTTCGTTTATATTTCATCTGGAGTTACTATTGGCCTGTTGCAATAGCACTTTATTCTTCGCTATATGTAAGCTGCTGAAAAAATTGGAACTATTGTTGTAACTTCAGTTTTAATTTCATTTTGAAAGTTATGAATAAAATCTTCCCGTTGCTCATCTTTTTCTTTTTTGCAACATCTTTCCTGAACGCACAAAACAAAATTCAGGTGGAAATTACCAATTGTAAATCTGATCAAGGCTTTGTACTTGTTGCACTCCATAACACTGAAGATTCTTTCTTAAAAGAAGAATTTCTAGGTAGAAAATCAGAAATTAATGGTGAAAAAGTAGTAGTGGAGTTTGGTAATGTTCCCGACGGTATTTATGCTATTTCCCTTTTTCATGATGAGGATGCAAATGGCGAAATGAACACCAATTTTATAGGCCTCCCAAAAGAAAATTACGGGGTTTCCAATAATGCACCGGCAAATTTTGGGCCTCCAAAATGGAACGATGCAAAGTTTGAGGTCAAAAACGGAGAGACCTTAAAGCAGGAGATTCAGTTAAGGTAGAAGTTGGATTTCTGTTTTTCTGTAATAAAATGCCTTACATTTTTTCCAGGCGATATCATTAATTCCCAGATGGTGTAAAAAATACCTTTTCAAAGTTTAATACCTGTTGAATCTCGTGAAGAACATAGTGGCTGTTA
>NZ_JAVRHP010000266.1:0-893 GCF_031846505.1 Autumnicola edwardsiae | reverse complement strand
ATGCAGGATAAAATCAATAACCGGGAAACAGAATACTGATTATGACTGCGGCAATCATCTTAGGGATCGGTCTGGAATATATTGATACGGTTTTTCAGACCATACAGAACAGCAACTTCTCGCAATATACCATTGCGGGGATGAAAACGCTTGCCGTACTGTTCTTTCTGATCAACATCCTCAAAAAATACAATGAGGGCGTTGCGGATCAGGGCGGTTATACCTGGGGATTGAGTCCAGCGGAACTGATCAAAAATTTCACGGTCGTTCTTCTGGTCATTTTTTCAACACAGGTATTGGGCTTTTTTGACGGTATATTGGTGGCCATCGAAGGACAATATCGGGGAACTGCTCCGGCTTTGTTGCCCTTGCAGATGCAGGATATTCCCATTGAGGAAGAGGTAAATATTATAAAAGCAGCCCAAGCCGCAATGTCTTTGCTTTATGAAGCTTTGGTAACACCACTTTTCGGTTTTAAGATATTTGCCTTCGTCGTGAGTACAATATTATGGATTCTCGATTTGTTCATTTACCCATTATTCCTTGCGGAACGTTTCTTCTTGTTGGGAATAATGCAGGCATTCTTCCCATTGGTCATAAGCCTTGCCGTTTTTGAAAAGTTCCGTTCGCTCGCCTATAACTTTTTCAAATTGTACGCTGCTGTTTATATGCTGGTACCTGCGTTCTTTCTGGTCAATGTATTCGTCAATGCACTTTATACCGAGATAAACACCAATTTCTGGACGAACTTATTTGGAACTGACGTTGGTAGCGGCTTTTTTGCTCCGGTCGTACAGCTTGGTTCGGTAGGATTTATCGTCTTTCTAAAATTCAAACTTTACCGACGCGCGACCTCATTTACCCTAAAATTATTTACTGCCTAAAACCCATAC
>NZ_JAVRHP010000265.1:0-914 GCF_031846505.1 Autumnicola edwardsiae | reverse complement strand
AATCGAAATATGAAGCTAGAAATGCATTTCTAAGGGACGACTATTTAAGGAAATTAAAGAAAAAAATAATGAAATACAACTTGTTGGATCAGGATCAATACTATTACTGATTTTTTTTCAAAGAGGCATATTTCTTTCTCCTCTGAGACGATAACCATTTAAAAATCAAACCGCCTCTTCAGCCTTAAACTGAACTTCGTACAGGTTTTTATAATAGCCATTCTCCTTCTGAAGTAATTCCTGGTGGGTTCCCATTTCCACAATTTCACCGGCTTCCATTACCATAATTTTGTCGGCCTTTTTGATTGTTGCCAGCCTGTGGGCAATAACAATGGAAGTTCGTCCCTGCGTAATCTTATCTGTCGCATCCTGAATTAGTTGTTCGCTATAGGAGTCTACTGAAGAAGTAGCCTCATCCAATACAAGTATACTGGGATTACTCACAAATGCTCGAAGAAAAGAAATAAGCTGCCGCTGTCCCGAAGAAAGCATTGCGCCCCTTTCCTTTACATTATAGTAATAGCCGTTAGGGAGTGTTTCTATAAACTCATGAATACCAATACGCTTTGCTGCATTAATAACGTCTTCTTCAGTAACTTCGGGATTTTCCAACGTAATGTTGTTCATGATAGTATCAGCAAACAGGAAGACATTTTGAAGTACCACAGCAATTTGTGATCGCAGGGATTTCAGTTTTATGGAATTAATATCCAGACCGTCAATAAAAATTTGTCCGCCGTTAATTTCATAAAATCTGTTCAGTAAATTAATTACGGTGGACTTGCCGGCGCCCGTTGCACCAACAATAGCAATGGTTTCCCCGGCATTAGCTTTAAAAGATACACCTTTCAGCACTTCTTCATCATCAACATAAGAGAAGCGCACCTCTTTAAATTCAATATCGCCTCTCAAAT
>NZ_JAVRHP010000264.1:0-920 GCF_031846505.1 Autumnicola edwardsiae | reverse complement strand
AAAAATTTTGAGTTTGTAACATCGATTGCTTCAATAAATATTTGTGGCATTTCTGGTTCGGCCTGGGATATTCTGGATTCTTTGGCCAAACACGCTTGCCTAATCGCCTCTGCGGTAGGTTCAGCCCATTTTACCCAAGTAGAATATTTTCCAAATTCACGTCCGTCTTCATACCTATTATCGGATGTAGAGACAAGGCCTATACTTTTATTACCGTAATTAACATCGCCACCATTAATTTTATTCTGATATCCCGATTCTTGCGAAATTTCTTTATCAACATAACCACCAACACAGGGCATTTTAATGTAATGCTCTTGGAAGCCTTGGCGTATTATTGAATGTTGACCACCTTTACCAACATTAGGTAGAACAATATATCTACCCTTGCAATAGTTTACTTCATCTAAAACTTTGTGAAGCTGAGATAGGTTATTGATTACCTCTTGGGAAATTCTTTGGGTTTGAACTGTCTGCCTATCGAATTTATCTGTAGGTTGTATACCGATAAAATTAAGAACAGAATTAAGATGTGTATCTTCGAAATCAGCGTCAAAAATAATTATAACTTGACTGGCTGGATTGGAAAGGCTGAGTTCAATACCTGGAAAGACTGTAACCATTTTTTCTGGTTCGCCCATCAATTCGTGTATTTCGTTCTGCTCTTTGGCAACTTTTCTTAAATGCTGGACAAAGACCACGTCGTGATGGTCAGTCATTGCGATGGCATTGATTCCAGAGTTACTTATTTTATCCAAGTATTCTTTACAAAATTGTTCTCGATTGTCTTCGATTTCCTGTTTTTCGATTTGTGATAAATTTGCTATTTGCTCAGCGTTTACACCAAAACGAGCACCTGTCCAATTAATGTCTCTTGGGCTGTGTACTTGAAAATCACATCTATAAAATTTTGCGCCTTT
>NZ_JAVRHP010000263.1:0-920 GCF_031846505.1 Autumnicola edwardsiae | reverse complement strand
AAAAATTTTGAGTTTGTAACATCGATTGCTTCAATAAATATTTGTGGCATTTCTGGTTCGGCTTGGGATATTCTGGATTCCTTGGCTAAACACGCCTGTCTAATTGCCTCTGCAGTAGGTTCTGCCCATTTTACCCAAGTAGAATATTTTCCAAACTCACGTCCATCTTCATACCTATTATCAGATGTGGATACAAGACCTATACTTTTATTACCATAATTTACATCACCACCATTAATTTTATTTTGATATCCAGATTCAGACGATATTTCTTTATCGACATAACCGCCAACACAGGGCATTTTAATATAATGCTCTTGGAAACCTTGGCGTATGATTGAATGCTGACCACCTTTACCAACATTTGGAAGAACGATATACCTACCTTTACAATAATTTACTTCATCCAAGATTTTGTGAAGCTGGGAAAGGTTGCTGATGACTTCTTGAGAAATTCTTTGAGTTTGAACTGTCTGTTTATCATATTTGTCTGTAGCCTGAATACCGAGAAAATTGAGAACAGAATTAAGACGTGCATCTTCGAAATCAGCATCAAAAATAATTATGACCTGACTGGCTGGATTGGAAAGACTAAGTTCAATACCCGGAAATACTGTTACAATTTTTTCTGGTTCGCCCATTAATTCGTGTATTTCGTTCTGCTCTTTGGCGACTTTTCTCAAATGCTGGACGAAGACCACATCGTGATGGTCAGTCATTGCGATAGCATTGATTCCAGCACTACTGATTTTATCTAAGTATTCCTTGCAAAATTGTTCGCGATTCTCGTCGATTTGTTGCTTTTCAGCTTCTGATAAATTTGCTATTTGTTCAGCGTTTACACCAAAACGAACACCTGTCCAATTAATATCTCTTGGACTGTGTACTTGAAAATCACATCTATAAAATTTTGCGCCTTT
>NZ_JAVRHP010000262.1:0-924 GCF_031846505.1 Autumnicola edwardsiae | reverse complement strand
GGTTGGCTCTTGTCCAACGTTTCCAATCAATTGTACGTGATTTCTAATAGTGCTCATAATAAAAAGATTTGTGTCTGCTTTGTTACAGACTGGTTTATATTTCCCCTATTTGTTTTAAACTGAATTAAATTTTAAGGGGTGTTTGTTCTTTTCTTTCGTGCACCGCACAATGGATAGAGTGGGTTTTGTCAAGACTTTTAGGGTAAAATCAGGTGTGTTTGCGACGTAGTAAAATCCTCGGATTTTCAAGGAAGTAGAAGCCTTATTTTTCCCTAAAACTCGTACAGTCTTGACAAGTTCCATAAGGGCATTAGCAATTCTTTTAAACGCAGTTGCGTTTGAGCGTACCGGCAGTTAAGCGAGATAAGTGGCTGTGGTTAAATTAGAATTGGTTATGTCGTGCCTGTTTTTCGATGACCCGAAAAACAACAAAGGCTTTATCCATTATAAACCCCTTAAAATGTGTAAGACAGCGGTTGGTTTTTAAGGATTTTCGAGTGAGGGCTCAAGAAGACCGCGCCGAAAATCCTGTCAAGAAAATCAAGCCGATGACTTTCCGATTAAAAGCGGACTTAATTCACGATTTTGGCTCTGGAATGAAGTGTTCCTTCCCAGCGCAGCGGGAAGGTTTAGCGGAATGGAAAGCTGAAATTGGGGATTGTGTCCAAGACTTGTGTAGTGAAGCTCTTTGCCCGAAGTGTAGTGGTTGCCTGCTTTTTCAGCAGGCGAGCGTGGAATGTAGGGGAATGTGCTGAGTGGGATTAAGTGTAACCGTATGTTTGGACTTAGCCATCCAGTTTGAGGTACTGGACAAACCTTTACTTAATTTATGCCATCGCATAGACTTCATCGAATAGCTTTTTATCCAACCGTTCTTGCTGGCCAAAGCTTTTCTTTAAGACATTATGAAGTACTGAATTAAAC
>NZ_JAVRHP010000261.1:0-951 GCF_031846505.1 Autumnicola edwardsiae | reverse complement strand
CGAAGCTGTGGTAAAAAAATACATGGAACAGCTTAGAGCTCTTGTGAACGGAGATGAAACTGAGCTTCTAAAAATGGCAGTAAGGATGCCCGATGCTTTAAAGACTGAACGGGAAGAAATAGACGAAACCGAGTTTAAGGCTATAGAGGACGCTGTAGAAGAAGCGCTTACCGAAATCAATAACTTTAGGACAGCTGAAGGACAAGCCCTGGAAAAAGATTTGAAATTAAGGGTTTCTAATATTGAAGATTTGTTGCAGCAAATCATAAAAATGGATCCCGACAGGATTGACGGTGTAAAGGAGCGGCTTAGAAAAGGAGTTGAAGAAATTAAAGAAAGTGTAGACGAAAACCGCTTTGAGCAGGAACTGGTGTATTATATAGAAAAATTTGATATTACCGAGGAGAAAGTAAGGCTGGAAAATCATCTTAATTATTTTAATGAGACGCTAAACAGCAAAGATTCTAACGGGAGGAAACTTGCTTTTATTTCTCAGGAAATGGGCAGGGAAATTAATACGATTGGCAGCAAATCCAATTATGCTCCCATGCAGCAGTTAGTAGTGCAGATGAAAGATGAGCTGGAAAAAATTAAGGAACAACTTTTAAACGTACTTTAAAATGAGCGATGGTAAACTAATCGTATTTTCTGCACCCTCGGGATCTGGTAAAACCACCATTGTACAGCACTTACTACGGCAGGAAGAGTTAAAACTGGACTTCTCTATTTCGGCAACTTCCCGTGAACCCCGCGGAGATGAAGTAGATGGTAAGGATTACTACTTCTTATCTTTAGAAGAGTTTAAAAAGAAGATTAAAGCCGATGAATTTTTGGAGTGGGAAGAAGTTTATCGCGATAACTTCTACGGCACACTAAAAAGTGAAATCGAGCGAATATGGAGTGAAGGAAAGCATGTGATTTTTGATATTGATGTTGTGGGCGGGCTGGATA
>NZ_JAVRHP010000260.1:0-956 GCF_031846505.1 Autumnicola edwardsiae | reverse complement strand
TTCAAAATGTTAAATTTTGACCGTACTACGGTCGTAATGGGGAATAAAATCCAATAAACCATCCCAAATTTGTAGAACGAAAGTCAAATCCTGCGAAGGGCTATCAAATTAGTTTAGACTGAGGCGATAGCTCTTTTCATTTAAAACCGTTCTATTATGCCAACAAGTATCATTACCACAGACGATCTTCGGGAATTCAAAATGGAATTGCTCGACGACATTAAAAAGCTCCTATCCCGACAAGCAACCGGGAAAATCAAAAAATACCTAAAATCTTCGGAAGTGATGGAACTGCTTCAGGTCAGTCCGGGAACACTTCAAAATCTTCGCGTCAATGGCACATTGCCCTACACAAAAGTGGGCGGTATCATTTACTACGATGCCGAAGAAATCCAGAACGTGATGACCGCAAACCGTGTGCAGCACGGATTACATTCTTAGGCGATGAATTATATAAAGCTCCTCAACGCGGCTTTTGAAAAATTCTTCTTCGATGACCGCTTGAACCCGACCCATATCAGCCTTTATATGGCCTTGTTTCAAGAATGGAACAGCAGCCGCTTTGCTGATGAGTTTTTTGTGAACCGGCGCGAGCTGATGCGCGTGGCTAAAATAGGCTCAAAATCCACATACCATCGCTGCGTAACCGACCTAGATTCTTGGGAATATCTATTCTATTTTCCATCCAATAATCCATATAAAGGCAGTAAGATCAAGATGGCCATTATCGAGACAAGTGATGAACCGGATATGGGACGGTACAATCCCGAATTGGAACAGCCTGCGGAACGGTACCATCCCATACGTGAACCGGTAGTGAACCGGCACCGTCCCACCAACGGACAAGCTGTGTACCCGCACCGTCCCACCAGTGGACAAGCATTGGTATCTAATATAAACAATACCAAACAGGTAAACATTAATAAACAGCCAAAGGGCAGGCAGGCCGTTTTAGA